>CALMON010000068.1:0-7437 GCA_937871785.1 uncultured Granulicella sp. | reverse complement strand
CGAGCGAGCCCGCCTGCTGCATCTGGCTTACCTGCGTTTGCTGCAGTTGCAGCTCTGCGGCGAGCATGTCGAGGTAGCGCTCACGCTCCTGCAATCGGGCGTTTTGCTCGTCTTTCGGGTTGAGCGCGGGGCCCTGGGCATTGGCGGCGTTGGCCTGCAGTTGCAGTAGGACGGCCTCAAGCTGATCCTGGGCCAAATCACGGTCGAGCGACGCAAGTTCCGCCTTGGCAGCGAGTTCGGCTTCAGCATGGGCCAGCTTCAACTGACCTTCGCCAAACTGGATACGGGCGTTTTCCGCCTCCGCCTGCGCGCGGGCTGCCTCCGCCGCCGACTCCCGCGCTTTGGAGCGGTGGAGGTAGTCGAGGATGGGCACGGAAATCTGAATACCCACGTCCAGCGAGTTGAGGCTGTTCAGATTCCCCTGCTGATTGCGATTGCTGACGTTGGTGTCAAAGCCGGGGTAGTAGTCCGAGTAATTGGTGCCGATGGTGCTGATGCGGCTATACCCCGCGCCAAACGCAAGCTGCGGCAAATAGTGGTAGCGCCGGTCGCCGTGCGCCTGGTACTGCCGAGCCGTGGCGTTCGCGAAGGCTGCCTGCACGCTGAAGGAGTCGGCCATCGCGCCAGCGCCGTTGGCAGCCTGGCTTTCCTTCCGCATCTGCGGAATGGACTCGCGTTGCGTGCTGACCATCGTCGCCGGAAGCCCGGTCAGCCGGCCGAGGTGATCGCTCAGGGTTTCCATTTCGTCGTTCACTTGCAGGGCCTGCAGGCGCAACTGCACACCGGTGCGGCGCGCCCTGGTCACTTCGCTATGCGGGTCCGCTCCGGCGTTGTAGCGATCCGCGGCAATCTGCAGCAGACGACCGGCGATGCCGCTGGCATCCGCGATAGCCGCTTTGCGCTGGCCGGCGTTGTCCAGCGTGACATAGGTCGAGATCGTATCTTCGACCACCGTTTCGCGCACGGCATCGAGCGAAAACTGCGCTGCCGCCACACCGGCCTTGGCGGAGCGGATATAGTCCGGCTGCGAAAAGTTGAAGGCCAGCGACTGGGCCGTGATGGAGAAAATGACGGGCAGGCTGAGGGGAACGCCGTTCGATTCGCCGATGCCGCCGCTCGCAGTCACGGCGGGGATGTAGACGTCCTTGGCTTGCCCCAGAAGAGCCTTGGCCCTGTCGAGATCGGCCTGCGCGACGCGCACCTGCGGACTGTTGCGCAGGGCGAGATCGATCGCGGACGACATGGAAATCTGTGCGGAGGCGCACATCGGCGCCATCGCCAGAATAAAACCTGCTCCTGCCATCCGCGCCCAAACCTGCATTCCTTCTCCCTACAGCGAGTTCAGCCCTTTTTGTGCCGGTTCATACCGCGAAGCCAGCTTAAGCGCCGCGTTGTACTCGTTTCGCGCCGCTGCTTTATCCCCACCGCGCTGCAACAGCTTACCCAGCAGGGTGTGCGCCTTACAGGCCGGGCCTGCGTCACTTCTGGCCGGAGAACCGAGGTACAACTTCAACAAGCGTATGCCATCCGGGTAGTTGCGCTTGATATCGAGCAGGATGCCGGCAATGTCGACGAGCGAGTCGTCCCGGGCGCGATCGGCTTCTTCGGCCTTGCGGAGCGTCGCCACGGCTTCGTCATAGCGTTTGCGCTTGCCGAAAAAGGCCGCGAGATCGACCCAGGCACCCGGCTTACCCGCCACGCCGACCGCCGCTCTTAACTCCCGCTCCGCTGTGGCGTCATCGCCGCGCTGCTCCGCAGCCAGACCCCTCATGCGATGGGCAGCCTGCGGCAGGGTATTTTGCACACGGTCGGCGAGCGCGAGCGCTTTATCGACACCGCCGCCCACCAGGCCCGGAGCGTTGATGTAAAACTCGCTCAGATCGTCGGCGGCGTCGGCATTGCGGGGGTCGGCCGCAACGGCAGCCTCGAATTCCACCCTGACCTTTTTCGCAAGGGAATAGCCGCTAAGCGTGGCGCGGCTGGCCTTGAGCCCATAGGCGCGACCCATCCAGTCATGCGCGAAGGAGCTTGCCCCCAGGCCGTCGGCCAGGGCGGCTTCGCAATGGGTGACGGCGTCGTCGCTTACCTCTTCCGAGTAGAACGCGCGGCACAGCAGCAGGTGCGCGGAACCGTCTTTCGGGCTGGCAGCCAGCGCGGTGTTCAATAGGGAGATGGCGTCATCGACGCGGCCTTCAAGCAAAGCCCGCTCGGCTTGTCCAGCCTCCGGCCCATGATTTTGGGTGGGACTTTGGCGAAATGCCGTCGCCGCAGTAGCCTGGAAAGCCAGGCTTACGGAGAGACCAGCTACCAACACAGCGAACCGGAAAACGCACTGGGGCAAACGAGCCGGCATTTACGGTCCTACCTTCACGATCATGCCATCCTTCAACTCGCCGCCGCCATTGCCGCTGAGAGCGATGGTATCGCCGTCGTTCAAGCCGGAAGCAATTTCGACCCGCGTCAGGTTGACTCCTGAGCCTACCTGCACGTTCTTGCGCTGCAATCTTCCGTTGACCACCATCAAGACGTAGTCGTTTTTGGGGTCGGTGTGCAGAGCCTCGCGCGGCACACTCAGGACGCCTTTTTTCTGCGACGTGGTGACGGTGATCGTCACATTGGTATTCGGCAGCAGATCGCCGTGAGCGTCATCGACGGTGATCACGCACTCGCCCACGTTCCGCGTGCCCTGGTACGAAATGATTGTGGTCGGCACCTGCTTCACATGCCCGTGCCAAGCCTGATTCGGCTTCGCGTCCCAAACGATCTTTACAGATTGCCCATCGGCCAGCTTGCCTATTTCGGGCTCGTCGAAGTAGGCGCGCACCTGGATATGGCTAAGGTCCGCCATGTTGAGCAGGGGCTCGCCCGCGGCCACATAGTCATGGTCGCTGACAGGCAGCGAGTAAACCGTGCCGGCAAAGGGCGCGTGCACGTCGACGCTGTCGAGCACGGTTTGGGCGGCGGAAAGGCTGGCGCGCGCCTGCGCCACCTGCGCCTGCTGCACGGCAATGTCGGAGGAACTGTAACGCTCGGTGCGGCGAGCAGAAAGCTGAGCCACCCGCGCATCCGCATCGTCCTTACGCTGCCGGGCCGAGGCGACTTCATTGGCGGAGGCCGAACCCCGCGTTGCGAGCGCCTGGGTGGAAGCAAGAGTCGCGGCAGCCTGAGTCTGCGCTGATCGCGCGGCGGTCATGTCGTTTGCGGCGGACAAGGTTTCATCCGCGGTGCCGCCATGCTGTACATTCCCCAGCCCCGCCTGCGCAGAAACCAGCGCCGCCTGTGCCGCGGCCACGCCCCGGCGCGCGTCGCTGTCGTCAAGCCGCAGCAACACAGCGCCTCCGCCCACACGCTCATTCAACTGCGTGTACACCTTCGCCACCACGGTCGACATGGGAGCGCGCGCCTGGAAATCTTCGACCGGCTCCACCTTGCCATTGGTCGATTCCGTACTGACAATATCCGCATGGCCGACCTGCGCCGTGCGGATCTCCACGGCGGAGCGGCTGGACATGCGCCCGTACAGCACGGCCACGGCCACAACGGCCACGATCAGGAGACCAATCAGCCAGCCTCGCGTTCCTCTTGCGTTTTCTGCCATATGCGAATCGCCAGTATATAAGACTCCGAGACCGACGGCAGGAAGCAAACTTTTCCGCGCGCCTCGGACGGGGTTACCCTTGCGGCTTCCCGGCGGGTTGGCCGGCCGGCTCTCCCCGAGCGAGTTGCAAGCCAACAATCTCCAGCTCCCATCCGCCAAAGTCGGGATGGCGGTTGAGCCGGAGGCGGAAGGCCGCGTCGACCAGCGAGCCCTGCACCAGACCCCATGCGCGGGCCTGGGCCGCCCAGTCCGTACGCCGGCCCCAGGCCATGCCGCCGCGCTGCGCGCCCGTATCGGCATCTTCAAGCAGCAAGCGCAGATGACGATCCTTCACGGCTTTTGGGTCGGCCGCCAGCCGCAGGTTCCGCGCGACAAACAGCGGCTCGCGATTGCCGTTGCCGAACGGTCCGAGACGCTCCATCCAGGCCAGGAAGTCGGGGGTAATCTCGTCAAGCCGCAGAGCCGCATCGCATTCCATTTCGGGGGTGCGCGGCTCGCCTGCCAAAACGCGTGCGGCTTCTTCCGCCATGCGCAGACGCAGCAGCGCAACGCGGTCCGACGGCAACGAAAACCCGACAGCATGCGCGTGACCGCCGAAGCGGGCGAACAGACCCTCGGCTTCGGCGGAGTGGACGGCGGTCAGGGCGTCAAGAAGGTGAAACCCCGCCACGGAACGGCCCGAGCCGTAGGCCTGCCCTTCTTCGTGCGCGAGCACCAGCGCCGGGGTGCCGGTGCGGTCGACCACCCGCGAGGCCAAGATGCCGATCACGCCGCGGTGCCAGCCTTTTGCGGCGTCGCTTGTGCCTTGAACCGAGTTCTGCGTCGCGCCGTGCGTCAGGTCGTCGAAGACGAGGCAGCCAGGCAGGGCTTCGCCGGCCTCCTGCATGTGCGCGATGCGGGCTTCGAGCGCGCTGACGGCTTCCGCTTCCACCGCGCGTCGCTCGTCGTTGAGCCGATGTAGCTTTTCAGCAAGCGTCCGGGCCAGGGCGGCGTCGCGGGTCAGGAACATGTCTACAACGTCGGAGGCCACATCCATGCGGCCTGCCGCATTGATGCGCGGCGCGAGGCGGAAACCGACGTCGCTGGCCGAAACAGGCAGATCGGAATCGATGCCGGCAAGCTCCATCAGGACTCGCAGACCGGCTTGAGCGGGACGGCGCAATGCAGCCAGCCCGAGCGCGGCAATCACGCGATTTTCCCCGGTGAGCGGCACCGCGTCGGCGATGGTGGCGATGGCGAGCAGCTTCAGAAAAGAGGGAAGAGTTTTTGCCCGCAGCGATCGCTTTCCGGCATCATCCGGCGCGCAGCTTTCAAGCAGCGCCTGCGCCAGCTTATACGCCACCGCCGCTCCGCAAAGCTCTTTGTACGGGTACGGGCAACCGGGCTGGTTGGGGTTCAGGACGGCGAGCGCCTCCGGCAGGCCGGCGGCGTTGTCCGGCAGGTGGTGGTCCGTCACGATCATCTGGAGGCCATGGCGCGCGGCCTCACGCGCGGCGGCAAACGCGCGAATGCCAGTGTCGACGCTGATCACCAGGCGCACGCCTTCCGCAGCGGCCGCGGCGATGCGGGCTTCCTGTATGCCGTAGCCTTCGCGAATGCGGTGCGGGATGTGGTAATGGACGTCCGCCGTCACACCCAGCGCCGCGCCGGCTCGTTCCACGGCAGTTTTCAGCAGCACCGTGGCGACGGTTCCGTCGACATCGTAGTCGCCGTAGATCAGCATGGGTTCGCCTGCGATCAGCGCCCCGCGGATGCGGTCGACTGCGGCTGCCATGCCGTGCATCGCGAGCGGGTCGTGCATCTGCTCGAGCGTGGGTTGCAGATAGTTGCGGGCTGCCACCGCGTCGTGAACGCCACGGCACAACAGCAGCCGGGCTATCGCCGGGGGAACGCCCGCGTCTTTGGCCAGGCGGTCTACCGCTTCGGAGCCGTGCTCGGGGAACACCCACTGCACGGCGCGCTCGCTCGCGGGCTGCTTATTCGTCGCGATCGTTTTCGCCTTCGTCCAGAATCAGGCCGCTCATGTCGGAAACGGTTTCCATCAACTCCTGAAAGTGGTCGTACCACTCGGTGGCAGTTTCGTAGAGAAACATGACTCCCTGGTGCGCAAAGCCGAGCTGCAGGTAGCCGACCTTGCCGGTGTGCTGCAAAAGATCCTGCGCCTCGTCCAGCGCGGCGGCATCGTGGTCGGGAAAATCGCCATCGCGTACCTGGCCGATCAAGGTGGCTACGTCTTCGGGCTCGAGGATGACTTCGCTGATGGTCACGAAGGCCGCTCCGGACGCTTCCGCGTGCTCGATAAACACCTTCCAGCCGTCGGCATCGTCTTCTTCAAACACTACCGTGGGCACGTCTTCACCGACGTACGCGTTCATGGACCGCATTCCGTGGCCGGAAAGCAGTGCGATCATGTCGTCCTTTACACCCGTCAAGTCATCCATCAGCATAAGACGTTATTCTCTCACTACATGGCGGCGTTCGAACATCATATCCTCGTCTGCACGAATGAACGGCCGCCGGACGCAGCGCGGCCGAGTTGCTCCGGCCGTGGCAGCCGTGGGCTGAAAGCCGCGTTCAAAGTGGCCATCGCGCAGGCCGGGCTAGGGGGCCGCGTTCGCGTGCAGGAGGTAAGCTGCCTGGATCAGTGCGAGCACGGCGCCGTCGCCGTGGTGTACCCGGCCAACGTCTGGTACGGGTTTGTGCAGCCGACGGACTGCCAGGAAATCGTTGCTTGTCATCTTGTCGGCGGCGAGCCCGTGGCGCGGCTTGAGCTTGCGCCCTCCTGCATCAACACCGGCGATTGCCCGCACCGGCCGCGGCGAGCGGTTGCGGGGAACGAGGCTTCGGATGCCGGAGTCTGACATGGCGGCCTTGGCACGACCCTGCATGCGATACACTCGAAGACGCCCATGATTTTCTCAAAAGACTATGTAGGCTATCTCGCACGCGAAACGGTGAAGAATCTGGTCACCGCGAAGATGATCAAGACCGATAACTACGCCGTCGTGAACGAGCGCGTTACCGGCGGTCTGCTGGAGGAACTCGGCCTTGAAGACCGCATCAACGACGAAGTTCGGGTCATCCTCGAAGCCTTTCAGGACGACATGCTGAAGACCGGCGCCAGCTACCCGGAAATGTTCAAGAAGGTAAAGATGGAGCTCGCCCGCAAATACAAGGCGGTGCTGTAATGCGGATCTCGCGCGATAAGCTGAACAAGCTGGCCCACACGGTCGCCGACACGCTGGCGGAAATCGACGAGGTCGACTTTCTGGAAGACCGCAACACGATTCGGCAGGAAGCTCGCAAGGCGCTCGAAGCGCTGCTGATGGCGGAAACCAAGATCGATGCCGCCGCCCGTTTGAAGATCTCGTCGCAGCGGAAGATCATTCTCGAAGGCTCGCAGGAGTGGGACATCCTGTACCGCAAGTATTACAACGACGAAGTGAAGAAGCTCGGCTTGTGAAATGGCTTTTGCGGCTTTGCTATACTGAAGCAGTCGCAGGCGGAATGCCCTTTCCGCGGACGTGGCGTTATGGTGTAACTGGTTAACACGTCGCCCTCTCAAGGCGAAGAGTCCGGGTTCGAGCCCCGGTAACGCTACCAAAAAACAGTTTACGTTTCGCCCGATGCAGCCGAGAGCGGTCGGGGGGATACGAAACGGATACCGCCTTGGTGTCCTTCAACTGTTTGTGGAAATCGTCTTCACGGCACGACCTTTTCCTCAGTCAACGCAGCGTACCTTGATGTGATGCCGTAGACCCTCCTCGACCCGTTCGGGGCAAACTCCGGATAGACCCAACACAAAGACAGCAAAAACGAGCGTAACCAGGCGTCTCCCC
>CALMON010000067.1 GCA_937871785.1 uncultured Granulicella sp. | reverse complement strand
GGCACCGACACCATGCGCAGTTCGCACGCGCTTTGGCCGAGCTAAACACCGAGATCCTGTGCGCGAACCGAACCAAGCCAAGGGCCGCGTGGAACGCGCAAACCGCACGCTGCAGCACCGCTTGTGGAGATGTGGAAGTGCCAAAGAAACGGCAATTACGCACATGCGCACCGAGGACGACGGCAGGCGTACGCTGCCACAATCGCTTTGCACAGCGAACGACATATCAGCGTTGTGCAGCAACTGATTTGTAAGCTGTTGTGCTTTGCTGCCCCACTCGGCTTCACGGATAGAGCAGGACAGCAATCCCGTAGGAGCTGAACGCCTGCGTCTCCGATACCTGGCAGGCGCCCACGGCCGCTTCATGGAACCTGCCGCTGTTCAGCTTCGTTTTCAACTGTTCTGGCAAGGCGTCGAGTGTGCCCGCCGTGTAGCGCATCACGAACCACGGTTGCCTCGGGCCAGCGTATCCGCTTCCCATCGAACAGGTGCGGCGGGCTTCCGGTGACGGCGATACCTGCAGCGGCGTTGCGGCAGCGATGAGGTTTGCGACTTGCGCTTCCTGCTGGTCGAGCGAGAGTTCCGTAACGACCTTCTCAAAATCCTGCACGGCGTAAAGCTGCCTATTGCGGCGGATGACACTAATTCCTATCGCGTTTACGTTGGGGTCAAGCAGATTGGCGCGATGCCCGGGTGAGTTCATCCAGGCGTCGTGGATAATGACGGCTGTGCCGGCCTCGGCGACATTCTCGGCAATGCGGCTAAAACGCGCTCCGGCAGCTTTGCCGCGCTCCGCCAGATCGGGTTCTCCCGGGTACTGGTGCGAGATCGACTCACGTCGTGCCATCTCGACGCAGTGCCGGCCCGCGGCCTGGTACAAGGCGCCGTCCCATCGGAGAAGGGGCAAACCGCGCTGCGAACGCTCGGCGTTGGCCTCTGCAAACAAATATTGTTCCGCGACCGACCCGCCCTGCGCCAGCGTGCGCTTGGGCTCAATAGCCAGCAGCGCCGATCCAAGAAGCAGAAATAATGTGACGAAGCGCCTCATATCCGCTCAAACCCGGTTACCGGCAATTCGACGCGGCGATCTATCTGCTTGTCAGACTGTTCCGCACCAATCCGTAAGTCCGCCGCACTCCAGCTTCTAAATCCGTGGTGTGCTTCCAGCCCAAGGAGCGGATGCGGCTAACGTCCATCAGCTTGCGCGGCGTTCCGTCGGGTTTGCTGCTGTCGAAGCGTAACTCACCTGTAAATCCGGTCACGCGAGCGACAAGCTCGGCGAGTTCGCGAATCGTGACGTCCTCGCCGGTGCCGATGTTGACCAGAGGGGCCTGCTGCTCGTTGAGAAGCGAGGCAAACCGGGCCTCGTCGAGCTCCAGCAGAAACAAGCAGGCTTCCGCGAGATCGTCCGAGTACAGCAACTCCCGGCGCGGCGTCCCGGTGCCCCAAACCGTGAGCGTTGGCTCGCCGGAGAGGACCGCCGCGTGGGCCTTGCGGATGAGCGCGGGAAGAACGTGCGACGTATTCAGGTCGAAATTATCACCGGGCCCGTACAGGTTCGTTGGCATCGCGGCGAGATATTTTGTACCGTACTGCCGGTTGTAACTCCAACACATTTCTATGCCGGCAATTTTCGCCAGGGCATACGGACGATTCGTGGGTTCGAGCTCCCCCGTAAGCAGATACTCCTCCCGAATCGGCTGTGGACAGAGCTTCGGGTAGATACACGATGAACCCAGAAACAGCAAGCGCCGCACGCCCGCCTGCCGTGCAGCCTCGATCACGTTCATCTGAATCAGGAGGTTGTCGCGGATAAAGTCAGCCGGGTAGGTATTGTTGGCCAGAATGCCGCCTACTTTTGCGGCCGCTAGCACCACGTAGTCCGGCTTTTCGGTCGCAAAGAATGCCCGAACTGCGACGGCATCGGTAAGGTCGAGTTCGGCGCGAGTCTTCCCCACCACCCCCGTGTAGCCCGCTCTCGCCAGCGCCCGGAGCATGGCTGAACCAACAAGACCTCGGTGCCCGGCGACATAGATTTTCGCCGACCGGTCCTGCAAACGCGTTTCTGAAGGTTGGCCTGCCAAGACTAGGTCTCCCGAACGTTGTAGGCGTTGAAGCCGTGGCTGCGCACCAGAGCATCCCGTTTCGCGGCGGTCAGGTCGGCATCGACCATCTCCGCGACCAACTGGTCGAAGCTGGTAGTGGCGGTCCACCCCAACTCGCGCTGTGCCTTGCTTGAGTCACCCAGCAGGGTTTCGACTTCGGTTGGCCGAAAGTAGCGTGGGTCCACCGCGACGACAACCTTCCCATCGGCGTCGATGCCCTGCTCGCTGATGCCCTCGCCATGCCAGGTGAGGTCCATGCCCAGACGCTCCGCGCAGCGTTTGACAAAGTCCCGCACAGAATACTGCTGCCCGGTGGCGATCACGTAATCGACGGCTTTTTCCTGCTGCAACATTCGCCACTGCATTTCGATGTAGTCCCGCGCGTGACCCCAATCGCGCTTGGCGTCGAGGTTGCCGAGAAAGAGCTGCTCCTGCAAGCCCATCGCGATGCGCGCCAGACCGCGCGTGATCTTCCGCGTGACGAAGGTTTCGCCGCGCAGCGGCGACTCGTGGTTGAACAGGATGCCGTTGCAGGCGTACATGCCGTAGGCTTCGCGGTAGTTTACAACGATCCAGTACCCATACATTTTGGCGACGGCATACGGCGATCGCGGGTAAAACGGCGTGGTTTCCCGCTGCGGCACTTCCTGCACCAGACCGTATAGCTCGGACGTGGACGCCTGGTAAAACCGCGTTTTCTTTTCCAGGCCGAGTATGCGAATTGCCTCCAAAAGCCGCAGGACTCCCAGAGCGTCCGCATTCGCGGTGTACTCCGGCTCTTCGAACGAAACCTGTACGTGCGATTGGGCGGCGAGGTTGTAGATCTCGTCCGGCTGCACCTTTTGCACGATGTGGATGAGGGACGATGAATCGGTCATGTCACCGTAGTGGAGGATAAAGCGTGGATGGGGATGGTGCGGGTCTTCATAGATGTGGTCGATGCGCGCCGTGTTGAAGAGCGAGGCGCGTCGCTTGATGCCATGCACCTCATAGCCCTTCGCCAGCAGAAATTCTGCCAGGTAGGCCCCATCCTGCCCGGTCACCCCGGTGATCAATGCCTTCTTCAAAAGCCGTCTCCTGCCTCTTTTTGCAATCGTAACGCCATCGTTGCCTGTTCTTTGTCGCACATAAAGAAGCGTGGGAATTTCCCACTGTTCAGCGTTTCAACGCAGGCAGTTCTTCTTTGTATCGCCGCATCAACGCAAGCAACTTGCGGGCCTTCCAGTACCGTGGCACATATCGGCGCGGCTCCGACGCGGAACGAAAAAGCCAGCCAAGGTACGCCTTGTCTGCCCAAACCGGGATGTACACCTGATCGCCGCTCAAAAAAGCGATCGCCGCCCCGATGCAGTGGATTCCCGGCGCAAAGGACAGGTGCCGCTTCAGGTAGAGCCCCAGCCGCTCCTGCGTTCCGCCGCCCAGGGTGAGTACAACGTGTTCCGGGCGCCTTTCCTCAAGCAGCGCCAGCAGTTTCGGGTCGCTCATGGCGTCGCCATACATGGGTGCCAGGTACACGCAATCCTCAGGTACCGCGACCCCCTGCCCCGCCAGCCAATGAAGATTGCGGCGTGCGCTCGTTTCGCTCGCCATAATCCAGAACACGTTCCCGGGCACGCGCGCGTACGGTCGCTTCAGGAACTCGCGCAGGTACTCAAGACCCGACAAGCGCTTGATCCCATCCCGCATCATGCGATTCCAGAACAGCACCATGAAGGCCGAATCTGAGATGGCCAGGTCGGCGTTCAGCAACGCTTCACGGTACATGGCGTTGGTTTCGAGTTCCACGAGAGCGGGAGCCGCGGGGACCACCAGCAGGCCTCCGTGGCTCATGCGGTCGACGGCCTCGGCGGCACTGCCGTAGAAGAACGTGATGCCCAGAATTTTACGGTATTCGGGAATAACTGGTTTCCTGCGAAGCGTTAAAGGGTGCGGCTGGTTTCGGTGGCGGTCCAGTGCTCGAAGAAAACAAGTACGGCAGAGTTACCTGGTTGCGGAGCCCGTGGCGATCTGCTCTTCAATCCACCGATACGTCTTTTCCATACCGTCGCGCAGGCGGATAGAGGGCTCCCACCCGAGCTTCTCGACGATCAATGTGTTGTCGCTGTTGCGGCCATTCACACCCTTGGGAGCGCCCAGGTTGTACTTGCGCGTCAGCTTGACGCCGGCGATCTCTTCGACGATATCGACAAGCTGATTGATGGTAACCAACTCGCTTGAACCCAGATTGATCGGCTCGTCGATGCCCGACTCCATGATCATCTGCGTCCCTTTGACGCAGTCGTCGATGTACATAAAGCTGCGCGTCTGCTTGCCGTCGCCCCAAATTTCCATGTCATGATTGCCGGAGCGCTTGGCTTCGATCACCTTGCGGCACATCGCCGCCGGGGCCTTTTCGCGGCCACCATCCCACGTGCCTTCGGGCCCGTACACGTTATGGTAGCGGGCGACGCGAGCCACCATGCCGTAATCTTCTTCAAAATGCCGGCACATCCGTTCGCTGAACAGTTTTTCCCAACCGTACCCGTCTTCCGGCAGCGCCGGGTACGCGTCCGACTCCTTCAGTGCCACAACATCGGGATTGGTCTGCTTTTCCCCGTTGTACACGCAGGCGGAAGACGAGTAGAAAAAGCGACCGACGCCGGCTTCCTTGGCTGCCATGAGCATGTGCGTATTCGTCAGCACGCTCAACATGCACAGCGCTTTATTGTTTTCAATAAAACCCATGCCACCCATGTCGGCGGCCAACTGGTAGACGGTTGTGGTCCCCTGCGCCGCCGTTTTGCAATTCTGCAGATCTTTCAGGTCGAGCGAAAGGTTTTCCACGCCGTCCGTCACCTGGTACCACTCCGTCAAGGGCTTCACATCGACAGCGCGGACCACGTCGACGCCATTCGCAAGGAGGCTCTTGACGAGGTGACCGCCGATAAATCCTCCGGCACCGCAAACAACCGCTTTTTCGCCCTGCAAGCTCATGCAAATCTACTCCCTTTTTTCGTCAGTGTACCTTAAAAGCGAGGTTGGATTTCCGAACACGCCCGATGCCCGAACCCAAACAGATCGTAGCTCGACCGCTGGCCTGGGCTTCTGCCCAGCCCACCACCGTGCTGGGTCTCGCCCTGCTGCTCGTGTTCGTCGGCATGGCCGTTTTCGCCCCGCTGCTGGCACCGTTCGACCCGGCCCATCTCGACCTTACCGGGCGCCTTCTTCCGCCCTCTCACCACCACCTCTTCGGTACCGATGAGCTGGGCCGCGACATCCTTTCCCGAACCCTGTACGGCGCGCGCGTCTCGCTGGTCGTTGCTGTTTCGGTGGTGGCTGTTTCGCTGGCGCTCGGCCTTGTGCTGGGCGGCCTCGCAGGGTTTTACGGAGGTGTTACGGACACAGTCCTCAACCTTTATGTGACCAACGTCTTTCTTTCCCTGCCAGGCATTCTGCTGGCCGTGGCGTTCGTCGCGTTCCTGGGGCCGGGCCTCCCGAACCTGATTCTGGCGCTCGCAATTTCGGGTTGGGTGGGGTACGCGCGACTGGTGCGGGCGCAGGTGATGGCCGTTAAGGAACGCGAGTTCGTGCAGGCGGCGCGCTCGCTCGGCGCGTCGGATGCACGGCTGCTTTTGCGGCATATTCTGCCCAACATCCTGCAGCCTTTGATCGTTCAGGCCGCTGTAGGCATGGCTGCGGCCGTGCTGGCGGAAGCAACGCTCAGCTTCCTCGGCCTGGGCGTGCAGCCCCCTACCGCCACCTGGGGTGCGATGCTGAACGACGCGCGCTCGCACCTGTTCGAATCACCGCATTTGCTCTTCTTTCCGGCGGCGGCGCTGATGCTTTGCGTGCTCAGCTTCAACTTCATCGGTGACGGCTTGCGTGACGCGCTCGACCCGCGCACCCGGCTCCGAAGCGGGTTGTGATTCGATGACAACCGGGCAGTTCCGCGTCGCCGTCCTGTCCGATACGCACGGCCTTCTGCGCCCGGAAGTTGTAGCTGCCGTGCGTGGGTGCGATCACATCCTGCATGCC
>CALMON010000066.1 GCA_937871785.1 uncultured Granulicella sp. | reverse complement strand
CTCTGCACGCACCATTCGCCCGTCGCCACGCCGCATGTCGGACATGGAACGACGCAGCATCCGGAAGTGCGAAGATAGCGCTTCTGGATCTCGGTCGAATAGTAAGGCTTGCTCGAAAGCGGATTCGGAAACATCCATCCTTCTTCCGTCTGCGGGCACTTCTCACTCCACGCGAGAAGTACCTCCAACAATGAATCATGAATCGGCACATGATCGTGGGAGTATTCGGTCTTCACGTCATCCACTCGCCCGTTCACGACGCTGCGTTGAACGAGGAGTTGACGGCGCTCGGAATCGAGGTCGCCCCACTGCAAACCGGTGATCTCGCTTACGCGAAGTCCCAGGCATTGCGCCACCACGACCATCGTCCGGTACGGTTCGGGCAAGCTTGCCAGAACCGCTTGGAACGCTTCGTTGGTGAGAATCATTGGCCGCTTACGCCGCTTGGTCGAATCTTTGACACGCACCATCTCGATTGGGTTGCGACGTTCGTTGAACAGTTCCCAGCGGGCGGCGCACTCGAAGATGACGTGCATCACGCTTCGAATATGAGCCTTCGTTTTGGGAGACTTGTCCATCTCTTTGAACCAACCTTCAACTGCCATCGGCCTGACCGCCCCGATGAGGTAATCTCCCCAACGTGGCTTGATGTGCTGGTTGATGTTCGACAGATACGACTTCCGAGTTGAATAGCGTTCCGGCAACTCTTCCGCGATGTACCTGTCACAGAGACCGCCAAACGTCACGGTTCCCAGATGGTGCATGGGCTTTTCAGCGTTGAGTTTGAGGAGAATCGCTTCGACGGCTTTTCGGGCCTGAGCTTCGGTTTTGTACATATCGGTGGTGCCGATGAAGAAAGCCTTCCGTGCTCTCCCTCCAGTCGCTGCATCCTCGTAGTACCGAAACTCCCAGACGTCTGCGCTCTTCGCCCGCTTCTTCAGGGTTAAACTTCCGAATTGGTAATATGCTCGTGATTTCAAGGTTTCCTCCCTGACTCACGGCACTAATGGCGTGGCTCTAGGATAGTCGATTGAGTTGTGAATTCGCCGGTAAAATCAGGCATTTCAGCCACGGTGAACGTCGTTCAACCTGCCTGTTTGCGGTCGATCCACTGGTCGATGGTGGACGCCCGGAAGCGCCAGAGCTTGCCTACTTGAACGCCTGCAATTTGCCCACGAAGAACCATGCGCTGAAGCGTGCGCGGGTGGACTCCAAGCACGGCGGCAGCGGCATGACTGTCGAGTAAAGGTTCAACACCTCCAAGTACGTGAATCGAAGGTGAAGCTTTTTCAGATCGAAGTCCAATGAGTTTCACGACTTCGCTTATGCGGTGGAGGCATAAGCGATTTTTGACCGGCGGAAGTTAAGGTCGATTCCGTGTCAGCAACGTCTGGGCGACGGGGGAATCAAAGTTGACAACACCCTCGCACCCTGTGGAAAATGAGGTATCGGTGGTGGAGTACGTCGCCATTTCTGCTGCTGGATTGTTGATCCCTATTTCAAAGAGATTGGGGACGGGCCATGCAGCAAAGGTTCAAAACAAGGCATTTGGAAGCGGTTATCACCTTGGCCGAGGAGATGCACTTCGGCCGCGCGGTGGAGCGGGTCGGCTTATCCCAATCTGGCCTTTCTCGGTGCATTCAGAGCGCGGAACGCGAGGCGAACGCCAAGTTATTCGAGCGCGATCGACGTTCAATCGAAATCACAGACGCTGGCCGATCCTACGTGGAACACGCACGTATATCTCTCGCCCACGGGGAGAGGGCAATTCGGTCGGCTAGAGAGACGAAGGACAGGGCCGGGCATTTTCTGGAGATCGGAAAGTCACCGGATGTAGACCCCGTCCTTGTAGAGGTTCTCTACTCCATCCGATTGCCCCTGTACTCTGACCTGGAAATCAGCATTCACAGTGAGCCTTCGTCCGATCTGGCACACGGGCTGATGAGTGCTGATCTCGATGTAGCGCTCATCACGCAGCCTGAGCGAAACGCAAGACTGACGATGACCAAGCTGGCGGAGACGCCGCTTCACATCGTCCTGCCACGCGAACACAGCCTCGCATCGAAGAGCGCAATCAAGCTGGCAGACCTTCGTGATGAGCGCTGGATCATCTACCAGCAGCGGACACATCCGTTGCTTTACGAGAGGATTGTGAAGCTGATGCGGGATGAGCACATCCATCCGAAGCATATTGACCGGATACTTTACGCGGACGAGGCGGAGCACTTGCTGATGGCTAGCCGTGGAGTTGCGCTACTGATCAAGGCGAGTGCCCTAAAACTCGATGGAAAGCGGCTTATTGCCAAACCTCTGGAGGAGGATGCGCTGTGCCTGGACGAGTGGATCGCTGCGCGCGGGGACGATAATTCACGGCTTGTCAGCGAGTTTGTTCGCGCATTCGTGACCCGTTCGACAATCGTCCTGCAACCATCGCAAATGATCCTGCCGATCGAGAAGAACGGCTCGCCGTCCGCAACGTGCTCATCGTCGTAGCGTGTTCAAAGCTCGTCGGGTGCGAAGAAGCTCATTGGCTTTTTATAGATCTTGCAGATGGCCCAGAGTTCGGCCACGTCAATCGCTCGTTCCCCGGATTCGCACTTGTTCAGGTAGGAA
This sequence comes from uncultured Granulicella sp., assembly GCA_937871785.1. GTDB lineage: Bacteria > Acidobacteriota > Terriglobia > Terriglobales > Acidobacteriaceae > Granulicella. The sequence continues at coordinate 1,324 of CALMON010000066.1, read as the reverse complement.
TGTGCCATACCTAACTTGAGCGAAACCTCCCGCTGTGTCAGGCCGGCCTCTTGCCGCGCAGAAATTAGTTTAGACAAGACTCCGGCGTAGTAATCTCTCATCGCGGGACTGCGCCCCTTCCGAGATTTCCGAGCCTCCGGTTTCGCTTTTCCTGCCACATCAGAAGTGTGGTGAACGGTTGACCCGATCCCCTAATAAGGGACATCATGGATTGACCGAAGCGAGGCGCGCGGATGTCAGAATCGAAGCTGGAATTCCCGGAAGTCGTCGGCAAGTCGGTCACCGAGGTCTCCGTACTCGATGACCCTGAGTTTGGAAAAGAGGTCCTGCTGAGGTTTTCAGACGGAACGCAACTGTCGATTGCAATCAGTGCTCGTCAACTGGTCGATGCAAGGCTTTGCAAGGAGGAAACTCCAGACTTTCCGGTCGTTCATAAGCGCTGGGAATGACAACGTCTCATGCCGTTCGTAAATTTTGCAGAATTAGCAGTCGCGTTTCCTTGATTTCAAGAACTGCTTGCCGGCTGCGCCGAGGAAAGCAGAGATTGGCAACAACCGAATCGCTTTTCCTCCTGCGAAACTTACCGCGGCATCGCTAAACCCTTCAAGACTGACCAGCCAAGCTTCATTCGCTTCGTGATGCATCAACGCGCCATACAGGTCGCGAACTGGGCCTGGGCCGACCGGTTTACTGAAAGCTTTACACTGGACCACGATTTTGACCCGTTCGCCTGTGATAATTAGATCCGCACCTTCATCGCCTTTCCCGCCAACATGCTTCACCCTAAATCCAGCTTCGGTCAAAAGCGCCGCTAGATTTTCTTCAAATTCGATCCCAGAAAGTCGCTTCCAAAACGAACTGTTCTGCGCTGCCTTCAGCTGTGCTGAGGTGAGCTGACGTCGGTGCCTCAGAACTTCAGCTTTGAATTGCGCAACTAGGGCTAGATAGTTCGTGTCAATTTGCTGCCATCGGTTGTGCTCGGGATGGCGGACATCACTCACATCTACGCGGAAAACCAAATAGCCGGTGTACCAAATTTACTGGTACATGCGGGACACTGCTAATTAGCCGCTGACGCTCCGCGTCCGCCCTCGCTCGCTCGGGAAAGCCGCTACAGTACGGAAGTAGTTGCTCTTCATATGGGTTCAAATCTTCTTCAGTTGGGCGGTACAAGTAGTAACGCGCCCAAGAATAGAGGCGCGAACAGCCAAAGCAGACTTCGCGGGGCGCAACATGCGACGACGGATTCACCTTTTGGTAGGGGGGCTTGTACGTGTAGGTGAGCAACACTGAAGCACCACATTCGCAGCAATCTACGGTACTG
>CALMON010000065.1 GCA_937871785.1 uncultured Granulicella sp. | reverse complement strand
GCAAATCCATGGCCGCTACCGACAGATAGGTTGAGGGCAGCCCGCTGAGGTCTCCCGCACGCGCAGCAGCAGCGTAGGGAGACACATCCTCTCCACCTACCGCAGGGCCAAGCAAGGCTGACCAACCGAAGGCGTTGTCTTCCTTCGTCCATGCAAACTCGCCCGCCCAAGGGTTCTTTCTCGCTTTCACCGCAGTTCGGTCGTCAAGCATCGGCGAGACGAGGTGTTGAAACAGCAGTCGAAACTCACCTCGGTCACGAACCATCAAAGCAAGACTCGCCGCAAGTCCGCCGCCGGCACTCTCGCCGATAACCCCTATTCTGCTCACGTCCAGACCATGCTCCGACGCATTTTCGTGAAGCCATTGCAGAACGGCATAGCAGTCTTCCACAGCGCCGGGGAACGGAGTCTCCGGCGCCAGTCGATAGTCCACGGAATAAAGGGCGCAGCCGAGATCGACGGCGAGTTTACGGTGTTCGGCCCCCTTTCTTTCCGGTGAGCCCACCACGTAACCACCCCCGTGGAGATGAAGCAAAACGGGTAGGGGACCTTGGATCCCGGTCGGCCGATACGCAAGAACCCGCACCTCTGGAGCGTCGCCCGGTCCGGGAACGCGCAGCGTCTCTACAGAGACAGCAGGGTTCTCGGCAGGAAGAGCTGCGATAGCCTTGGCCAGCATGCTTGCTCGCACCTCTGAGAGCGTATCGCTACGGAATCCCGGAGACGGAATGTGCCTTGATGGCGGAATCAACTCTGAATCGATGAGGTGAAGAGTGTTCATGGGTGTATTTCCTTCCTTTGCCTCCGTGACCAGCCGGAAGAGGCGGCGCGTGGAACTTGGAATCAGGCGGTGGAGCCTGTTTCATAGTTGAGGGTATCCTCAACTGGCCGATGCCTCTAATATATGAGGGTGTCCTCAACTATGGCAAGTCCGGGTAGGCGTCAGCCGCAGCAGGAACGCGCCGCTCAGAGACAGGCCGCCTTTCTGGATATGGCAGCTCGCCTCATCGGTGAAAAAGGGTATGAAGCGGTCACTATGACCGCGATCGCCGAACGGTCTGGCACCTCTATAGGAACCCTTTACGACTACTTTCCCGATAAGCTAACCCTTGCACAGGCTCTGGCAGCGAAATACGCTGAGGAAGCAGACGAGCACTGGAAGAAACTCCTCGGAGCGTCTCTCAAACCGGAGAAAGAGGATCTCGCAGACCTCATCGTCGAAGGAGCTATGGCGTTTGTGCTCGAACGGCCCGCCTACCTTCCGTTATTTGGCTCGCCGTTGATCACCTTCCGTTCACCATCAGCACGACACCATTTGCGGAAGGCCTTCGCGGACGCACTTGTCCATTGGGATTCGAGCCTGAATAGCGACCAGGCTCTCATCAAAGCGCAGGTCCTCGTCGAACTGATCAAGGCGCTGCTTAGTGTGTGTAAGCAGATCGTTCCTGGAAACCGCGGCTCAGTTACGGTAGATTTCAAACGGCTCGTGAGGTTCTACATAAGCGAGTAATCGAACCGGCTGACAAAATCACCAGCAGGTAATCGGGGGAGATCGATGTTAGATATCGTCGACGCAGCCGGGCTGATGAAATCCTGAAGCAACACTGATTGCCAGTGATCATCACCACTGCAAGAGACCTTGCGTCCTAGCCTAACCAGACTCATCTCGTGACTTCGCAGTATTAAACCTTGTGCTCTGACGCCTTCAGGAAGCATCATGATCAGTTTCGCTCATCGTGGTCACCGGATACACTGCCTTGAAAAAACGCTTCGAGGAGGCTAACACACATGAAAGGTCCGACCGCACGGAACATCCTCACGTCAGCTCACCGATGAATTGGCGACAATGGATATAGCGGCTTCAGCTGCGCAGATCTTGAAGAAGTCGTGCAGATACGCAAAGCCAGTATTCACCATCATTTCCCCACGAAAGCGGGGCTGGTTGAAGCTGTTGTAGCGTCCTATGACGTTCCCGTAAAAGGGCGTCTGCGTATCAGCGACGAACGCGTTCTGGTCGATGCTGCATTGGCGGGAGCTGGTATCCTCCTCGGGTGTCGATCGCTGCTTCGCGAACACGTGCGCGATGGTCGCCTCGTCCGTCTCTTGCCCGAGTACGAAGTAGGGCCCTGCCCATTGCTTTGCTCTTTCCTGCCCAGCCTGATATGCCGAAAAAGGTACGACGATTTATCGATTGGATGGTAGTGGAGGGCGAGGAGAGAAGCCGCCGCAATCGGCTCGCCGATGCGGACTAGGCGACGGATCGAGCTATACATCGCTGCTCACCATTCAAAACTTCTCGTTTCCAGATTTGAGTGTTTCGCTGGCCTAATTTCTTGAGCTTCTAGATGGTACGTTCGATTTATTGCCGTTGTTCACTCCTTCCAGTCGGAAGCGTGACCCGGATGAGCAATGAAAGAGAACGCAGCATAGGAGCCGTCATGCATACCGGAATTGCCAAGGACTCGCCTGTCACGCCAACCACCGGACCGACCGGGGCTGGCAACGATGCGAAACAGCTTGTAGTGCTCATCTCAGGCGTCTTCCACGCGGCCTATAAGCAAGTGCTACCTGCCTTCGTGCAGGAAACAGGACTCGCCGTCAGAAGCGAACTCAGCCCTTCTCTCGGAGACTCGCCGCAGTCGGTTGAAAGCCGGCTGTCGCGTGGTGAGGACGCTGACGTGCTGATCATGGCCGGACGCGGCCTCGATGAAGTGACTGCCAGGAAGATGGTGATGGAGGGCACACGCGTCGAGCTCGCAAGGGCACCTGCGGGGCTCGCGATGAAAAGAGGCGCTCCCAAACCCGATATCTCGACGCCGGACCTGTTGCGTCAGACTCTGCTATCGGCTTCGTCCGTAGGCTACTCCATCAGTGCAAGTGGACAATACGTCTCGCACGAACTCTTCAAGAAGCTTGGGATCGAGGAACAGATGAAGGGCAAGGCTCACGAAGTAAAGGGCGTAGTGCCCGTTTCCGAGACGGTCGCCAAGGGCGAGAAACAGTGCGGCTTTCAGGCAGTCTCCGAGATTCTGCCCATCGAGGGAGCGGAGCTGGTCGGCAAGTTGCCCGGCGCCGTTGAGTTCGTGACTCCCGTGAGTGCGGCGGTCGCTCTAAAAAGCAAGAATCCAGAGGGTGCTCGGTTATTGCTTCGCTTCCTGACACGTCAGAAGATGGGTGACGTGCTTGAGCACCATGGTCTGGATCCAGCGTCAGCATGAGCGTTTGCCTTCGGATCGAGTTTCGAATCTAGTTGACAGGAGTTGGCGCACATGAAGATCGTCGCGGTGGGTCATGGTCTCCCCGCCGAAATGCTGCGCGAGGTTGAGTGCGAGAAACGTCAGCCTGGAGCGGGTGAAGTTGCCTTAGACGTTCGCGCGGCCGCAGTCAATACGAAAGACATCAAGCTGTACACGACTACGGATTACGCTCGCATGCGCGATCGTCCGAGCGTGTTTCCTCTCTCGCTGGGCCTCGAAGCGGCCGGGGTTGTGACTGCGGTCGGACCGAATGCGCCTGGACCTCTGGGACCAATAGAAAAGGAAGACGAGGTCATTGCCTATCGCGTCGAAGGCGCGTACGCATCGAGGATCGTAGTTCCCTCGTCGTGCATCATTCCTAAGCCGGCACGGCTTAGCTGGGCTCAGGCCGGCTCCATGATGCTGCCCGGCACCACGGCCTTCCACTGCCTCGCTGCGACGTTCGTGCGTCCGGGCGAGACGGTCCTCGTGCACGGCGCCGCCGGTGCGGTTGGCCGATTTGCAACGCAACTCGCGTTGATCACCGGAGCCCATGTTGTAGGCACAGTCTCAGAAACAAACTTCGATTTACTGCGAAACTGGGGCGCAACGCCGGTGCTGCGTGGTCCAGGCTTCGCTGAGCGAGTCCAAGCCGCGGCAGGGGGCAAGCTTGCTGCCGTCATCGACACTGTCGGTACCAACGATGTGATCGACGCATCGCTTGAGTTGTTCACAGACCGTAGAAGAATGGCGACGATCGTAAACTTGTCACGGGCCAGACAGGACGGTTTCCTGGCTTTAGGTGGGGAGGCCGGCAACGATGAGGCGATCAGAATCCGAGACCATGCACGCTACGCGATCGCGGCACTGGCGCAGTCAGGCGCTCTTCATGTCCACGTCGACCGGACCTTTCGACTATCAGACGCACCCGAAGCTCACGAGTTCGCACGGATGGGCGAAGGTGGCCGCCTCGTATTGATCCCATAATTCAGCAATTTTGCGCTGCTCGGCCATTAGTGTGCTGGCTTTGTCCGAAACTTGGCTTTCCTCCATGACGCACCATGGACGACGAAGGCCTTTATAGCGAGAGTCATTCGGCCTGATCGGGTGAGATCAAAACCACAGCATCGATCTTACGGAGAAGTCTTTCTAATTCTGAATGGCGCGTTTTTAGCTTTGCCCGATGATGGACGAGAGCTGCCCTGATCTTTGGACAGACCGCGATTGACTCTGCGTTTTCTGGAAAACAAGGTGCAAGCTCCTGTATTGCCTTGATCGGAAATCCAAGCTGCAGAAGAAGGCCGATTTGCTTTACCGTCGCGATCCCATCGTTCCCAAAATGACGGTACCCGTTAGGCAAACGCTTGGAAGTGAGGAGCCCTGCGGCTTCGTAGTGCCGAATCGAACGCGCGCTTGTTCCGCTTGCTTCCGCTAGTTCTCCAATCGTCATGGACCCATGCTGCTTGACCTTGACACCTATGTCAAGGTTCTACACTCCGGTATGTGGGAAGCGCAATAGACGTACTTCCTGAGGAGATGACTATGAGCGATGCAGGTACTTTCATTCACGGTCTAAAGGAAATCGAACCGGGTGTGCAGCTCCACTATGTGCAGACCGGAAGCGGTTCTGAAACGCTTGTTCTGTTGCACGGCTATCCCGAGACTTGGTGGCAGTGGCGTCACACCATGCCGATCTTTGCAGAGGCAGGATTTCGTGTCATTGCCGTCGATTATCGCGGTGCGGGGAACTCTTCAAAACCTGCAGCCGGGTATGACAAATGCACGATGGCGCGCGATATTCAATGCTTGCTCGTAGATCACCTTGCGATTCAGGAGCCGGTGTACCTGGTCGGGCACGATATCGGGATGACCGTTGCTTTTGCCTATGCAGCCCTGTTCCCCGAGGGAATCGACAAGCTGATCCTCGTGGATGCGATCATTCCGGGAACGAAGCCATTCCAGCACTTGCTCACGATCGGGAAGCTTTAAGAACTCTAATCTTGCTCATTTCTTTTTCCACAACGCTCGCAATAACATGGCGGAAACGCTGACGGCGGGGCGTGAGCGCATCTATCTGCAGGATTTTTTCGACCGTATTGCCTTTAACATCGGTGCTTTCCCACCTGAGGTTATTGATACTTACGCCAAGGCGTACGCCGCGCCTGGGGCCATGAAGGCAGGCTTTGAAGTTTACCGGGCGTTCGATCAGGATGGCGAAGACAATCTTGCACTTCTCGCAAAGGGAGGAAAGCTGCGTGTTCCGCTACTATTTGTCGCAGGAACTGAGAGCTTCCTGAGCACGATTGCCGAAGAAATCGTAGCGGAGATCGCGGACAAAGGATCCCTGACTAAGATCCCGAACAGCGGTCATTACCCTGCGGAAGAGAATCCGAAGGCGTTTGCAGAGGCGGTGATTACCTTCTGCCGAAGACGGTAAGCGCATCCCTCCTTACAAGTCGAAGTATGGAAAGTTTGCTGGCCCCACACACTCCGTCAGTGGCCGGGCCGATGCTGGTTCACGCGGCGATTAGCAGGACCTAACATTGAGGTTATCGGAGTCAGCTTATCGCGGGTGGCTTGTGCCTCGCTCGTTAGAATCGCCCCCGCGATAAATTTGAAGATGTGGTCAGCCCGATGTGCGAGGGATGGCTGATCGTGAACCCAGGCCAGTGCGCCAACGAGGGCAAACAGGTCAGTACCCTCAAGATCAGCCCGCGCCACTCCCGCTTTTTGGGCGCGGGCAAGGAGTCTTGCACCCGCCGCTCGCATAGTGACGCACGATGCGTGAAGCGCAGATTCTTCGTCGGCGATGGCAGCCGCCATAGACGCCACAACACCGCGCGGGCTATGTGCCACTTCGACTACATCACGAAGCCACGAGATGAGTGCCTCTGCGGGTAAATCTACCGTTTCCAGCGCCTCGGCTTTGGCGGTGAGTCCGTCGAAACTGTTGCGGAGCAAGGCTTCAAGCAACGCTTCCCGCCTTGGAAAGTGCCGGTAAAGCGTGCCAAGTCCCACACCTGCTCTGCGAGCTACGTCACGGAGCGAGGCGTTCGCTCCCTGCTCGTCTACGACGGTGCGGGCAATGGCAAGTACATGATCGTAGTTCTTCTGAGCGTCGGCGCGCATAAACCCCTTTACAGGCGGAGCACCGCTCCGTATATATTAGGAGCACTGCTCCAATTACCTTATTCTATCGGCGCTCCAGGAGAAACGACATGCTAGCAAAGATGATGAATGCTGTTCGACAACACGAGTTCGGTGGTCCCGAAGTTCTGATCTATGAAGAAGCTCCGGTCCCGGAACTGACCGCAGGAGAGGTCCTCGTTCGCGTTCATGCTGTAGGGATAAATCCTCCAGACTGGTACCTCCGCGAAGGATTGAAGATGCTTCCACCCGAATGGCGGCCGCATGTAGCGATGCCGATCATTCTTGGAACGGACGTTTCGGGCGTGGTCGAAGCGATGGCTGAAGACGTGAAGGGCTTTGCAGTCGGAGAAGAGGTCTATTCGATGGTGAAATTCCCGAGCGGGCTTGCCGGACAGAGTAGAGCGTACGCCGAGTTTGTCAGCGTTCCCTCTTCTCAGATCGCACGCAAGCCTGCCGGTATCGACCATGTTCATGCAGCGGGAGCGCCGATGGCATTGCTCACTGCCTGGCAGTTCCTGATCGAGCAGGGTCACACTGAACCCAATCCACTTCAGCCGGATCAGCACAAACCTTTACCGTTGGAAGGCAAGACCGTTCTGATAAATGGAGCCGCCGGCGGTGTGGGGCATTTCGCGGTGCAACTGGCCAAGTGGAAAGGCGCACACGTGATTGCAGTGGCTTCCGGCAAACACGAAGCGATCCTGCGCGACCTTGGCGTGGACGAATTTATCGACTACACCAAGACACCGCCCGGAGATGTCGTTCGCGCTGTGGACCTCGTTCTCGACGCGGTTGGTGGTCCGGCAGCGAGCCGGTTTCTAAAAACGCTCAAACGTGGAGGGGCGCTCTTCCCCGTCTTCCCCTTGGGCTTCAACGGCCGGGAAGAAGCTGCGAAGCTGGGCGTCACTGTCTCGGCGACTCAGGTCCAATCGAGCGGCGCACAACTTGAGGAAGTGGGGCGTCTTCTCGATGCAGGTACCCTCCGCGTCATCATCGACAGCACCTTCCCTCTTGCAGAGGCGCGGAAAGCGCACGAGCGCGCCGCGGACGGCCACATACAGGGCAAGCTCGTTATGACAATTGCGTAGCAGTGAAGCTTTAGCCAAGGAGGACCCTTGAGATGATCGTCATGATGGGCTACATCCACCTGGAACCACACGATGTTTTGAGACCATAGCCGCCGGTACGCGAGCGGAAAGGGGGTGCCTCTTCTACCATCGCCGTAGAAGACGCGCCCTCCGGGCGCATGCCGTTGGCGCAGCGATGGCTGGAACGCTTGCCGTCGATTAGCACGGTACACGCACCACACTGGCCCTGATCGCAACCCTTCTTGGATTTCCGGTAATAAAGAGCCGTTCCCGCCGCAGATCGAGCAACGTGGTAGAGGCTTCAGCTCCTAGGTCGTTGCAACCCGATTGATCGTGAAGTTCAGGCCCGAATGTGCGTGCCGTTCGCATTGCGTTACGCACTTCTTTCCTCCGCTTCGTCTCCCACGTTCAACCGTTAGAGCAAATCGCCTGTTACTGCGGAGCGGACATAGCGTTCGGCGCATGTTTTTCTGAGGAAACACGCCATCAGAGCATTGACTCGCTCTACACCTACAGGAAAGTTGGTCTAGCTTGAATGGCTTAGGCCAACCTTGGAAAAAAGCTTTGAGGCATTGCCGCACATTACGTCTGACCTCAGACTTCCCCAAGCAGAGCCGTCTGATCGACTTCGTCAGCCACATGCGTGCAAAGGGCAAGTGCGGTGTAGGGCCAGTCGCTCCCGTACAAAATGTGACTGGGAACGCCCACCTGCAGTAACACGCTGAGCAGCTCCGGCAATGGGGCGCCGGCTAAATTGCAATAAAGCTTCTTCAGTTCGCCGTGCAGATTGGGCATTTTTGCTTGCTGTCTTCTCAAAAAAGGGCATCTGGAGATCGACTCGGCTCGAAAGCACCGACAGTGCCGCCCCGGCATGCGGCACGATCACACGCAGTTGGGATAGCGCAAGGTGACACCTGAAAGGAGCATGTTGGTGATTGTTCGTGTTGTGCCGACCATGAATTCCAGCATGGGCTCTGGGTAGCCTAGCGTCAGCGATTGGCAGCCCTGACCTTTCGGTGAGGTTGGATGTACGAAGAGAACAGCGTTTCTGACATTCAAACCAGCCGAATCGGGCGGGGTTAGCTCGCTGAAGGCGCGCCGCCTCGTTGCTCGTGAGCTGCCGCTGCATCACCAAAGTACACACCGGGAGATGATATCGAGATCACTGAGGCAGTGATGCCCAGACCGTCCATCATCTCTATCGCGCTTTCTTCGCTCCACTCTGGATTGCCGGCATGCCGTCCGGACAGTCGATACCAGCTACCCTGAGCGCTTCAGAGTAAAACGTAGGCAGAAAGTGAGCGTGTACGTCTATTCGGGGACTTGGCATGTCCACTTTTCCAAACACCATTTATCTCCTGATAAGCGTCAGGCGTTTAGAAACCCCGATGGAACTGCCTACGTGCGGCCAGCGCGACCAGAGCCGGTCCGCCAAAGACACAAGCGGCTACAGGCAGTTCTTTCGTAATGCTGTAGCCGCCATCCTTGACGCCGAAATAGAGGTTACGCCCGGTACCCACCAGCCAGATCGGCAGAAAGGCAACCGCACCTTCCTCATACCCTTCCTGCCGTTTGCCGCTTTGCCTACCAAAACACAGCGCGAGCAATCCTAATCCAGTGCCAACCACCTTTCTGTGTGCATGACCTGCTCTCCTTCCGGCTCATTGCGTGCTTTATGCGGGGTTTGTATTGACCGTCAGCAGATCCTCAAGCCCGACACGACAGAGCATCTCCGCTCGTACCCGGTCGAGCATGGGATTGACCACCAGGGAGCCGTCATTCGTGGGATCGACTCCTACGCGAAAGGGTCGCTTGCCGCGCGGGCATTCACAATGGCAACCATGGCTTCAGCCACAGCTGCAACATCGGCATCTTCCGGAACAATTGAAGCAAACGCCTTCTTTACCTGATCGCTGAAGCCTTGAAAAGGACCGTTTTCGTACTCCGCCACCGGATCTTCGTCCTTTGGTGCGGAAGCGTTGGCAAAGTGGTTAGTGCCTTTCGTGAACGCACCGGGAACGACAATGCTAGTCTCGATGCCCCAGCGCATAAGCTCCTTCGCGTAGGCGACAGCGAGCGCATCCATTCCTGCCTTCGCGGCAAAGTAAGGTCCAAGATACGGTGGTGTTCCGCCCGCGGCGCTGCTGCTGGAGTTCCAGATGATTAGGCCACTGCGCTGCTTCCTCATGACCGGCAGTGCCGCCCGATTGAGACGCTGCGTACTTACAACGTTGATGTCGTATTCGGACGCGATCTGCTCCGGGGTGAATGCTTCAGAGGACCGAAGGTCATGTGTCCCGCATTGTGGATGACAACATCGAGACGACCCTGCGCCGCAACAATGGTGTCTACCGCTTGTCGACCGATTCCTGCTTGCTCACATCGAGCTCGGTTGTCAGGAGATCCAGCTTGTTCTCCGTCGCAAAGCTCGCATATTCCTGAACCTTGGCCGCGCTCTCGCCGGCTGTGTCGCGCATGCTCGCATAGACAATGTGACCCGACTTTGCCAGGACTTTGGCAGTGAGTTCGCCAAAGCCACTCGATGCTCCCGTGATTAGAATGACCTGCTCCATAAATGTCCTTTCACTTGCCGAGGCGTTTCAGTGCTAGACGAAACCGCCGCTCCGCCCCGGACATTCGCATCCAGGCGAAGAAGGCGGTCAACCCTGTCCTGTACGACCGCAGGGAGTGGCCGGAGGTGACGCCGTGGAGGACAAGGTCGATCATACGTGCCTCAAACGCGGCATTCGTGTCGGGTTGCGCCAGAACTGCAATTTCTGAGTTCACGGCACCAGCCTAGCACGATAAGGTGGATTATCGGGTGCGAACATGGAATGGTCTATAGCCGGTTACTGCGCGTTCGCGCGGTCACACCCGAGTCCTGAAATGCTCTAAACTGGCGATGGTCACTCGGTTCTAAGGTCCAGTCTCTATGCCCCGCCCCATCTCCTGGCTTCCGCGTTTGCACGAGATCACGAAGGCGGTGACCCATTCCGTGCGCTCGCACTACGACCGGCGCGACATTGAGAAGCTCTTCGAACTGCAGCCTCGTGCCGCCCAGGAGTTGCTTAAGCTTCTCCCGTCCGTTCAGATCGGCACCTCAAGGCTACTGGAACGGGAGGTCCTTGCGGAGTTCCTACTTAGAGTCAGGGACACGGAGGACACGACCGGGCTGTACGAGAAGCTCAAAGATGAGAAGGCGGCGGT
>CALMON010000064.1:8929-9358 GCA_937871785.1 uncultured Granulicella sp. | reverse complement strand
GCTGAAGACCGCCGGTGGTATCTGCGGGATTTTAAGCAATAGATGGATTCTATGCAGTCGGCAAGGTATTGCTCCTCGTCGTATGCGGGAAACACAAAGCTAAATCTCATGTTCACGACAGTAGCAACAGGATGTTGCAGCCAAGCGAATTCCCTGCTCGAGTTAATGACAATTGCCATTCAGAGTTCAAGGAACGTCAGAAGACACAAGTCATGCCGGAAGGACGATCGTTGCACGAACGTTTGTCGATCGCCATTCTCATAACGTCAACATTATTTGTCTAAGATGCCCACATGGCTATTTTCGAAGTGATGCTCAACGGCAAGAAGCAAGGCAGCGTGGAAGCGAACCATTTCAAGATAGAGCACGAGGGCGCTGTAGCTGTCTTTTACGGCAAACACGAGGCCCGGCACGCAGCCGTCGGCATGG
>CALMON010000064.1:5257-8919 GCA_937871785.1 uncultured Granulicella sp. | reverse complement strand
ACGCGGGAGCGGAAGATAGCGACTAATCGGGAGAGCGACTCCGTCGACTGTGCGGCCTCGTCGTTCTATTTTGACTGCTTTGCAGCATGCCAGATTGACGGCAACTCATCCGGTTGAGGCTGAGACTACCTCGTTCTCTCTATCGCTTAGGGCAGATAATCTCCGGCGCGCACGCACCGAGTCACTCCGCGGCATTGATTTCGACCTAGTCCAGCACGGGCGGACACCGCTCCAAGAGAGAACCCAAGCCACCTGCGGCCTTGGCGAGACTCATCCAACTGGTCAGACTGGCGGCAAGCCGGGACTGTCGGCACAGCTGAGTCTTGCGTTTCCAGGAGTGAACAATCTGGCACCGGGAGTTGATTGGGTTTAGAACCTTTGCAGGTTCTTGCGAATCGTAGAGGGCGGCTCCGTGGCGCTCACCAGCATCACGGAGCTTGACGAGCGCTACAGAATGCCAATGTATCTTCTAGCCATGAACGAGTTTAGCAACGTAAGAACCAGGTACCGAATGGCTGCAACGCTCACCCTGCTGTTTGCTTGCGCTAGCTCCTACGCACAGCAGCAAGGCCCCATCCTCGCGGCATGGACGCAGCTGACAGGAGCGGCTCCTTCCGGTGGGCCAAGCGTTTCGAGCAAAGGCGCAGTCAGCGTTCGGGTCATCACGACAGCCGCAAGTTGTCCTGAGGCAGAGGTCGACGGACAACGCCTGGAGTTGCGTGTTAGACAGCCTCAGGACAACGACTTTGCCGTTACAACGTGTGAAGCGGACGCAAGCCCGCAGGCCAGACGCATCATGGTTGCCGGCAGGAATCTTTATGGCTGGCCCAGGCGTCTCCGCCGGATCGTAGTGATCGGCGACACAGGTTGTCGCCTGAAAGGTCCCTTGATTCAGGACTGCAACGACCCTCGGCGCTGGCCGTTCGCTTCGGTCGCGGCGCAGGCAGCAGCGAAGCGTCCCGACCTGGTCATTCACGTGGGCGATTATTACTACCGCGAATCGCCTTGCCCCAAAGGCGCGCAGGGGTGCGCGGGCAGTCCACACGGAGACGCCTGGCCATCGTGGCAGGCAGATTTCTTCGCTCCCGTTCAACCGCTCCTGGGTGCAGCTCCGTGGATTTACGTGAGAGGAAATCACGAGCAGTGTGGACGCGGGGCGAACGGCTGGTTTCGCTTCCTAGACGCGGCCCCAGAGCCGCAGCGCTGCGCAGACAGCATCACGGCAGTACCGTTTACCGTGCGTGTGGACGGCCTGACGATGAACGTGATGGACTCAGCCGATACGGACGACACCACGGCCCCGCCGGCGCTGGTCGCTCTTTTTCGGAAGCAGTTTGAACAGCTCGGCAAGGCCGTCGAAGAGGGACATGGATGGATCCTGACGCACCGGCCGATCTGGGGGCTCGACCCGCATAATGTGGCGGAACTGACCGCTCCCGCCTACAAGGGCAAGGCGACCCTGCCGAGCCCGCTGCCCAATGCGCTTGCGGGCTTCGCAGCGATTGACCTGCCGTCGAACCGCTCGGAGCAGGTTGCCGCCGATGCGTTTCCGCTGTCCGGAACGGACATGGTCATCTCAGGCCATGTGCACCTGTTTACCACGCTTGCGTTTGGGCCGGCACGCCCCGTGCAGTTGATCGTCGGCAATGGAGGCGACAACCCAAACATCGCGGTGGCGGGTCCGGCCGAGCGGAAGGAGGAAGTCGACGGCAAGCAGGCAGACGTGTACCAGCTTCTGCGCTACGGCTTCTTCGTGCTCGATCGCCGTGGCAAGGCGTGGGCCGGCACGGCGTACTCTGTGGATGGCTCGGTGCTCGGCAGGTGCAGGTTCAGTGGACGCGCGGCATCGTGCCGGTTGAGCGCGCAGCTACCGCTTCAACCGCTTGCGACGCAATCCGAGGCGCTACCGTAAGACCGGTCTTCCCCTGCGAGGATCTTCTAGAAAACGATCTTGGCGGCGAACTGCAGCTCGCGGCTGGGAAAGTAGCTGGAAACGACGCCAAAAGCCGAATCGGAAATGTTGCTGTCCGGCGCTTGTGCGTTGGGATGGTTCAGCACGTCGAACGCTTCTGCACGAAACTCCAGCGCTGACTCATGGAAGCCCAGCGGAAAGCGCTTGTGCAAGGCAAAGTCAAGATCGTTGAAGTTAGGCGCGCGGGCGACGTTGCGGGACGCGTTGCCGAACGGGGTGTTCGCTGCCGTAGGAGCGGACACGGCCTGCGCATTGAGGTACTGATATTGGCCCGCTGCAATCCGCGTACGCGACGCGCCAGCAAGCACAGGATTGCCCGCGAGGTTGGCGCGGTACACATACGACGTGAGCGAACTGACCTGCTGCGCGGTCGTGGGCGAATAGATCAGATTGATCGGGAGTCCGCTTGAGAACGTGTTGAGCGCGGAAGCCTGCCATCCGCCCAGCGCATACCCCATCAGGCGGTGCGTGTGCGGGCTGGGAAGGTCGTACACGACCGCGAGCGCGTCGCGTAGCGGCACGTCGTATGCGGAGCGCGTAAAGGCGCTCAGGGTGTTGTTGCGATCGACAAAGGGACTGTCGTCGTTGCCGACTTCCTGGTTGGCCGCAGCGGCGTCCTGCGCGTGCGAGTACGTGAACGAGTCGATGAACGAAATCCCGTGGGAAAAACGGCGCTCCAGCTTCGCCTCGAAAGCGTTGAACAGGGAGGGACCGCCGTTGAAGGACTCCTGAATGCCGCCAAACGTCGTGATCGGGCGGCGCGCCTGCAAAGACAGCGTTCCGCCGGCGGCGTTGGGCGCGGCTTGGTTCAGGTCGGTCAGAATCTGCTCATGAACGCCGTGATTCCCGACGTAGGCAAGGTCCAGCGTGGTGTCTGCACCGAGCGCTCGCTGAATGCTGAGCTGATAGTTCTGCACGTAACCGGTAGGTGTGCGAGCCGGGACATACGTCGTCGTAGAAGCTAGAGGCGAAGCGTTCGCCGGGCTCAGCAGGCCGTTGAGATAACCGGCCTGTGTGGACTGGAAGCACGTCAGCGGAGCGGCTGAAAGCGACGAGCACACCGCCTGCGGAGAGGTCTTCGACGAAGGTGCATATTGCGTGATCAGCACGTCGATGTTGAAGGGTGCGTTCTGCGCGAGTTCGTTGACGGTGGCGGCGCGCAGAAACTGCTGATAACTGATACCGTACGCCGCGCGAACCACTGTCTTCGGGTCCATTTGGAAAGCAAGCCCAACGCGAGGCGCGAAGTTCAGGTCGTTGCGCTGCACCAGGGCGCGCTGGAAGATCGAGCCGCTGGTGGCGGTGACAAGGCCGGTCGTTGGGGAGTTGACGGGGTCGTAGTTGGCAAGCTGGTTGTTGGTTTCGAACGGCGGCGTGGACAGCTCATAACGCAAACCGAGGTTGAGCGTGAGCCGGCTGGTGACGTGCCAGTCGTCCTGGGAATACAGGTAGGGGAGCCGCTGGTTCAGCTCCACGAAATGCAGCGCGCTGAGCTCGTACTTGCTGCGCGCGCCGAAGATGAAATCCGCCAGGTTCCAGGCTTGCTGATAGCTGGGATCGGTGGTGTTGGGCGCGGTCGACTTGCCCTTGGAAAACTGACCGGCGTAGGTGTCCGCACCGAACAGCGGCTTGAAATTTCGATACCACCGAAGAAACATGGAGGTACTCGTAGCCGAACTTGATGCTGTGA
>CALMON010000064.1:1953-5247 GCA_937871785.1 uncultured Granulicella sp. | reverse complement strand
CCGCGCAGCAGAAGGTAGTTGACCTTGGGGTGGACCACGTAGGGATTCACCGTGGTTGGCAGGCTGTTGGTGCGACCGAACTGCGTGAACCCGGTGATGGCCGTCGTGTTGAGCCCGGTCGCGTACGACGGGTCGGTGGGCGCATTGGGGATGTTAGCCTGCGCCAGCAGGTTCGGCGCACCCACGGAGGAAGGCAGCTGCGTGTTGCGGTTCCACGTAACGCCGAGCCGCGCGTCCAGGGCCTGCGCGCTGGTAATCTGCCACGTGTACGCCATGGCGAGCTGCTTGTTTTGCGAGTGGATGAAGCCTTTCGACGTGGAATAGATTGGCGCGGGAATCGGCGCGGGATCGAACGCGTCGAAGCTGCGCTGGCTGTACCGCACAAACGTCGTCATGCGCGGATTGATGTAGAAGTCCATGCGGCCGTCGCCTTTGTCAATGTTCTCGGTGCCGCGCGGGAACGACGTGTAGTTGTTACCTGTGCCCGACACCTGCGTGCTGAGCGACGCAAGCGGCAGATCGCCAAGCACCAAAAGCGCGAGCGGGCTGATCTGTCCGCTGGTGGCCGCCGCAGCCTGCAGGGCCGCGATGGGGATAACGCCGTTTGTGTACACAGCGCTGGTGTACGGATTTGTGATGGGGATGGCCTTGCCGGTCGAATCCACAAAGGTCCCGGATGCCTGCAGCAGCGTCGGTAGCGTGGCCGTTTGCGCCGAGCGCAGAACGCGGCGGAAGCCTTCGTAATCGGCGAAATAAAAGAGCCGGTCATAGCGAAGGGGACCGCCGACCGCGGCACCGAACTGGTTCTGTGCCAGCGCCGGTTTTTGGCCGTTGGCGGCCGGGATGGGGCCATTGGCGTTCAGGATGGTGTTGCGCAGAAACTCATACACGGCGCCATGCAGAGCGTTGCCGCCGCTGCGAGACACTTCGTTGGTAAGCCCGCCGGCAGCCTGTCCGAATTCTGCATTTTGGTTGCCCGTCGTGAAGCGAAACTCGCTGAGAGCATCGGGGCTAAGTTGGATCTCCTTGTACGAAAATCCCAAGTCGTTGAGGCTCCAGTTGTTGTTGTCCAGGCCATCCAGCAGGAAGGTGTTCACCTGGCTGCGCAGACCATTCACGTTGAAAGCGGCTTCGCGGCTGGTAGCGCCCTCAACTTCGAGAGCGGACCGGCTCACACCCGACGACAGAAGCGCAAGGTCGGCAGGATCGCGTCCATTGAGCGGCAGGTTGACGATCTCGTTGGTGCCGATCACCGTGCTCCGGTCGCTGCTGTCGGTTTCAGTTGCGACGGTGCTGCGGAAACGTTCACCTCCTGCTGGACGCTTCGCGGCACCAGCGTAAGGTCGACGCGCTGGTGCGATCCGACGTCAAGCGTAAAGCGGACCGGGGGCACATCCTTGAAGGTGCCCGCCTGCGCCGCGATCGTGTAGTCACCGGTCGGCTGATCATTGAAGACGTAATCTCCCGCCTTGTTAGTGGCAGTGCTGACCTTCGTCTTGGTCGACTCCTTAAGCAGGGTCAGCGTCACGCCGGCAACCGAGGCGCCCGACGTGTCGCGGACCGAACCGACGACGACGCCGCGATCGAACTGAGCGCGCGCGGAAAGCAGGCAAGGGAGCATCGCGAAAACGATAAAGCAGGCAAGTCGTAACAACTTCATGGGGAGGCCTTTGTCGGTAGCTTGGAGAATTCTTCTAAACGTAACGGCTCACCGCTGCCATTCGAATGAACGGAACGTGAATTGACTGAGCCCAAGGGCTTTTCGCGCGTACGCTACGAGCGCGCAAGCGCCGTCACTCTGCCCGCACAGGTTCACTCAGATGAAAGTTCGGGTGCAAGAAACGGAGTGCGCGCCGCGCCCAGAACGAGGATCCTCAAGAAATGCATACACCTGTTGAACCTTCGATTCTCTACTTCGGCACGCCGGTCGTTCTTCTCAGCACACTGAACCTGGATGGTTCCGCGAATCTTGCACCCATGTCCTCGGTGTGGTGGCTGGGCTGGAATTGCATGCTTGGTCTGGGTGCCAAAGGGCACTCGGCCCAGAACCTTCTCCGCGAAAAGGAAGCGGTGCTCAACCTGCCTTCTGCGGCCATGGCCGGGCACGTCAATCGCCTTGCCAAGCTGACGGGTTCCGACCCGGTTCCAGACCACAAGATCGCGATGGGCTACCGGCACCGGAAGGACAAGTTTGCAGCCGCGGGCCTGACCGCCGTTCCGTCGGAACAGGTTCGCGCGCCCCGTGTCGAAGAGTGTCCCGTACACCTTGAAGTGGTGCTGGAGGCAACTCATCCGTTTGGCACGCGGCCCGACAAGCCGACGACCGCCCTTGCCTTTGAGATGAGAGTCGTCAAGGCCTATGCCACGCCGGACATTCTTGTGATGGGCGCCAGCAACCACATCGACCCCGATAAATGGAGACCGCTGATGATGAGCTTTTGCCAGTTTTACGGACTCGGCGAAAGAGCCGGCTACTCGACCCTTGCAGAGATTCCGGAAGAGGCCTACCGACCGGTGCCTCGCATGACTCGTTGATGACGTCGCAGCGACGCTTCTCAGCCGCTGTCTTCCGAACTGTCGAGGCCCAGGTCAAGGGAGCGCACACTGTGCGTCAGCGCGCCAACGGAGATGATGTCGACGCCGGTCGCGGCAATCTCGCGAATGCGCTCGAGCGTAATGCCTCCGCTGGCTTCCACAAGGGCTCGGCCTGCGATCTGCTGCACGCCTGCGCGCAGGTCGGTCGTGCTGAAGTTGTCGAGCATGATCGTGTCGACGCCGCCCGCAAGAACGCTTTCGATCTGGTCCGGGCGGTCGACTTCCACTTCCATGTGCGTGGTATGTGGAAGGCTTTGGCGCGCCGCACGAAGCGAATCCGAAAGCGAGCGCAGCCCACCCTGCGTCAGTATCGCCAGATGGTTGTCCTTGGCCATAACGGCGTCCGAGAGCGAGAATCTGTGATTCTGGCCGCCACCGCAGCGCACGGCGTAGCGCTCGAAGAGGCGCAGACCGGGCGTCGTCTTGCGTGTGTCGACGATGCGAGCCGATGTCCCGGAAGTTTCTGCCACGTATCTTGCGGTGAGCGTGGCGATGCCGGAAAGGCGCTGCACAAAGTTCAACGCGACGCGTTCAGCCTGGAGGACCGCGCGCGCCGGCCCCTGCACGGTTGCGAGAACGGTTCCGCTCGTGAAACGCTCAGCGTCATGCACAGCGAAGCGCGTGATGACGCTGGGGTCAGTCAGCGTCATGGCTGCCGTGAAGATGTCTTCGCCGCTAAGTGTTCCCTCTTCCCGCGAC
>CALMON010000064.1:0-1943 GCA_937871785.1 uncultured Granulicella sp. | reverse complement strand
GCGACACCAGTTGCGCCGTCACGATCGCTTCCGCGGGGATCAGCGTTTGCGAAGTCAGGTCGCCCCAGGGAGCGTCCTCCAGCAGCGCCATGCGCACCACGCACTCGACTGCGGCCGCTCCGGGTTTCATCAGCATCCCGCACCGACTTTCTGCGCGGTGTTTAGAAGGCACGCGAGAAGGCACACGCGCAATTGCCGGAACTCGTCGGAAGGCTCGGGAAAGTCCGTGCGGTAGTGAGCGCCGCGCGATTCGAGCCGTGCGGCCGCCGCGGTCACCAGCACGCGTGCGAGCAAAAGCAGGTTCGCTGTTTCCAGCTCTTCCACGGTCGAGCCACCCGCTTTCCAGCGTGCAAGCTGGTCCGACGCGGCTGCCAGACCGGTCGCATCGCGTTCGATGCCGGCCGCCTCCCACATCAGTTTGCGCAGTGCGAGCCGGTCGACAATGGTGGCCGCGGGAGCGTCGCCGGACTCGACTTCGAGTGTTGTTTCAGGCCAGTTTGAGGGTGTGAAGACCGCGGCGCGTTGCTCCGCGGCCGGTTCGATCCCAAGCAGAAGGTCCGCACAACGCCACGCGAAGACTAGGCTTTCGAGCAGCGAGTTCGACGCCAGGCGATTGGCACCGTGCACACCCGTGCAGGCCACCTCACCCACCGCGTACATACCGGCGAGGGAAGTCCGGCCCCAGAGGTCTGTGCGAACGCCACCCATCCAATAGTGCGCCGCCGGCGTGACCGGGATGGGCCGCGTTGCCCAATCGAGTCCGCGCGCCGCGCAAGCCGCATCGATCGAAGGAAAGCGGGTGCGAAGAAATTCCGCGCTCATGGCAGTGGCATCAAGCGACACCGGTTGGCCTTGCTGCAGGCTCATCCGCAGGGCGATGCCGCGAGCCACCACATCGCGTGGAGCCAAGTCGGCATCGGGGTGCAGCGCCTGCATAAAGCGCCCGCCGTCCGCATCGAGCAGCACCGCTCCTTCCCCGCGCACGGCCTCTGAAATCAGGAACGTTCCGGGAAGCGCCAGTGCCGTCGGGTGGAACTGGTAGAACTCGACATCGGCAAGCTGCGCGCCAGCCCGCAGGGCCATGGCGACACCGTCGCCGGTAGCCACCGAAGGATTCGTGGTGTGAAGGTAGAGCTGGCCCGCCCCGCCACTGGCGAGGATCACAGCGTCGGCGGCAAGCGTTTGCCGTTGACCATCGGGCGCCAGGATTTCTAGTCCCGTCACCCGCTCGTTCTGCAGCTCAAGATCGCACGCGAATGTGTGCTCCAGGATGCGGATGTTTGCCGCTCCCCTCACGGCGCGTACCAGGGCCGTTTCAATGCTCAGCCCCGTAGCATCGCCACCGGCATGCAGCACGCGCGGGTGCGAGTGCGCGGCTTCCAAGCCACGCGCCAGCTCGCCGTTCTGCGCATCGAACTGCACGCCGAGGCGTATAAGGTCGCGGATGCGTGCGGGGCCTTCGGTGCAAAGCACCTCCACGGCGTCGGCGTTGCACAGCCCCGCGCCCGCGCGCAGCGTGTCCTCGATGTGTTCTTCCACGCTATCGTCCGCGAACATTACGGCGGCGATCCCGCCCTGCGCCCAGCGCGTGTTGCTGTCTGCCAGCTTCGCCTTGGTGATCAAGGTGACGCTGTGCGCCCGGCTTGTTTCAAGTGCCGCAATCAGGCCGGCGATCCCACTGCCCACTACGATGACATGCTTCATGCGGCCTGCACTGGGCTGGTCTTTCCGCCGGTCGGCGGCGCGAGCGCCAGCATGCGTTCCAGCGCCACTCGTGCCGGCACAGCGATCGCTTCCGGCACGGTGATCCGGTTCAGCATTTCGCCACGCTCCAGCGCTTCCAGCACCCAGCAGATGTAGCTCGGGTGGATCCGGTACATCGTCGAGCAGGGGCAGATGATGGAGTCGAGGCAGAAGATCGTATGCTCGGGGTGCTCGTTGGC
>CALMON010000063.1 GCA_937871785.1 uncultured Granulicella sp. | reverse complement strand
CAACCCCACCGTGCGCGTCGTAGGCCATGAGGCAGGCAAGGACGAAACGCTCGAAGAATCCTCCGAAGCCCACCCCGGCGCGCCGCTTGAAGTGCCCTCCGGCAAGCAGCCGCCGGCCACCTATCTCGACCTCGGACCGTACTCTCTCGACGCCCCCGGGAGCGCGGCGCTCGATCAGCCGTCCACGGTACCCGGCTTCACAACCGACGGCATCGTCACCGCGCTTGGCGACGGCGTCATCCGCGGTGACGGCCCGAACGCGCTCGCGCCCGAGCATTCCGACTCGCAGCGGTTCGCCTTCATGCTCAATCGTCTAGCCGCCAACAAGCTCGAGGGCGCCAAACCGTTCGCGGCCGGCCTTCAACCGATTACACCCCCGACAAGGTACATCCCCAAAATCCTGACCTTTGGCTTCGACACGCCGGAGGACCTCATCGCAGCGCTGCAAAGAGACGGCAACACCGTCACTGTTCAGGACGCGCGGTATTTCGCAAATTTTGCCCACCTCCATTACAACGGGCAAGACGTAATGGCGCCATTCTGGATCAACACCGGCCTGATCGTACCGCAAACCGAGAGCATCTTCAGCCGCGGACGGCGCCTGATGGTGCCTGTTTCGCACGCTGAACTCGAGTGGCACATCCACGGCCCCGCCCTCAACGCAGACGTGAGCTATTACTTCGGTGTGGATGGCAAATCCGAGTGGCGCACCATGGACACGCTCGATCAGGCCTGGGTGTTGAAGCGCAACGCGCACACCTATACCGGGGCGGACGCTGTCGAAGCGACGCGCCTCGCCAGCCTGCTGACGGTGGCCTACATGCACCTCCACGCGGCGCACCCAAAGATCCCGTTTGGCGGCTACTACGCCTTTGGCGTATGCCAGGACGGCGTTTCCGCTGTGGAAAAGAAGCTGACCGGCAAGGTGACGCTGTTTCCCAACACGGCCGACAGCAGCTTTTTCAACGACTCGCGTGATCTTGAAATCAATCAGATGATCGGCGCGCTGCCCAAAGACCGCACCGGCGCCGCGCCTGACCCGGAACGCGTTTTCGGCTCATTGCCTGCCGAACCTGGACCCAACGGCGACTTTCCAGCGGTCACTATCCCCGGCCTGGCGCTCGACCTCCAGTCCACGCACTTCGCCTGGTCGCACGGATCGTTAAAATCCAACCACCGCGTGGTCAATCTACCCCTGCTGGTGGTTGTGCTGGTAACGCTGATTGTGGCCGCCGGCAGCATGTTCCGCCGCCGCAACGTACATGAGTTTTAGAGAGTCTTCTTTTGATGGGTTCGCGGTCTGGAAGTCAGAAGTGCATTCCTGCACGAGTGGGTCCTTGATTCCTTTATGAACAGTAGACATACAGCAAATGTTTGAAGACCACTTACTGTAGAAATGTATATCGCGCCTTCAGCGCTCCAGGCACTCTCTGTATCGAGTACCTCGAGCTGACTCTAGGCTGTTCTATGTCGTGCCTTCAGCCCCTTGAAGACCACTGCTTAAAGGCAACTGCCCTGGAAAGACAACGTCTCTAGCTGGCACTTGAACCGACGGAGGGAACGTGGCGACAAGCAAGAAAAGCACGGCTAAGAAGTCCGCGAGCAGGAAGGCGATCAGCAAGGAGTCCGCGGCAAGGAAGTCAGCCAGCAAAAAAACCGCAAGCAAGACGGCTGCGAAGAAGTCGACCTCGAAAAAGTCCACCCGCACATACGATCCATCCGTCGGCGAACGGGTGGGCGAAGAGATGGACAAGATGAAGGCAGGCACCCTGCGCTCGGGTGGCGGCTCCGGTAAAAAGGTGACGAATCCCAAGCAGGCCATCGCCATCGCGCTTTCTGAAAAGCGCCGTGAAGGCGCCAGGGTGCCGCCCAATCCCAACGAGTGAGCCGGCCTATCGCGCCAACCCGAGTTGCGCGAAATAGGCGGTCATTTCAGCGGTCGTAGAGGCGTCTGAGCAGGTGCTTTCGGCGAACTCGCGGCCTTGCTCCCCGAACCGGTCCGCGCGAGCTCGGTCGATCCACAGCGTCTGCACAGCCTTCGCCATGGCCGCGGCGTCGCCCGGCGCGCAGAGCAGCCCCGTAATGCCTTCGGTCACGTAGTCGGAAACGCCCGCGGAATCCGTCACCACAATCGCTTTGCTCAGGTACATGGCCGATACCAGAGTCACGTGCCCGCACGGCACCTCCGCGCCCCGCAGCGGGAGCGCCATAAAGCGCGAGTACGCCAGGTAATTCATGGATTGGTGATAGCTGATATTGCTGACCACGCGCACCTGCGGCGGCAGGGTGAGCCCGACGACGTTTTCCGGTCGAACGACCCACACCATGGGAATCTGCGGCAGGCGAAGGGCGGCCTCGGCCAGAGTCGCGTAGTCGCGCGCGTTGCCGCCGACGGCGCACACGTAATCCCCCGCTTGCAGCGGCTCCGCCGGTTCGATTTCCGGCTTGTTCATGGCCCACAGCGCAATGCGAATGCGCTCAGGAGCGATGCCGAAGTGGCGGCTGTACAGGTCGCGCTCCATGGTCGAATGGACACGCAGTTGGCGCAGTTGCGCGAAGGCGAAGCGGAAAAACGGCAGCTTCCAGCCGCGCGGCAGCTCGGGAAAATTGAAGGAAAAGACGAAGTGCTCCACGTCCACCCGCAGCAGCCGGCACCACAGCGCGCACCAGAAGCTCAGGCGCGGGTCAAGCGTGATCAGCAGCGCAGCGCGCGTCCGCCGGACCGTCAGAACGGTTCGTAGCGTCGCTACCGGGGTCGACAGGTTGGGCCGCTGAAACCAGCGTTGCCACGGCCGCGTCGCCTTGTCGCTGGTGAACACCCAGCGGACGTCGGTCGTGGTGAGCCCCTGGAGAAACCACGTCCAGTCGCTTCCAAACGGTGTGCAGCAAACGATCGTGCGAGGGTCGGTCACGGAGTCTGACATCGGCAGCGTTAGGGAAAACTCTACAGCATGGCGTTGACGAGTGTCGGGTCATCCCCTTTTCAGAGCCGTCCGGGGCAGACTTCCTACGGTTTACTCTTCGACGTCGTTCTCGTCGTCCGGCCCAGGCTTGTCCGGCTTATCAGGCTTGGGCGCGCGCCGAACGATCGGCGCGGCGTGCACCTGCGCCACTTCCAAGTCCGCCGCCCGTGGCTTCGTTTTCGCCGCCGGGGCGTATGCCTTGTACACGCTGATGTGGAAGCAGGCCTGTTGAAATTCTTCTTCCACGTCGATCTTGCCCGAATCCATAATCGGCCCGAGATAGGCGCGCATCCACGCAATCTGCGTCACCGTCAGGCCGCGCTTGCCAAAGTCGATGGCCTGCCCAGTCAGGTGCGGCGATGCCCAATCGCCTTCGGCGGCGGCGGCATTTCCGTTTACGCGCTGCAGCCGCACCTGGTACGCCACCGTGCGCACAGCCGAGTTCAATCGCAGCGGCTGCTTAAACTGCGCATAAAAGGCGTGCGCCGTGTCTTCGACGAAGCGTTCCGTCCACGGCCGCGCATAGCGGCGATTGGCGGGGAGATCGCTGTTGACCTGCAGGAAGTTGCTTTCCGGAATCGGCACCAGCAGGTGGGCCGCGCGCATCCGGTTCAGGTCGTCGTCGTCCTGAATGCGGCTCAGGCCGTCGCTGTCGGCCATCGTGTTCTGGTGCAGCAGAATGTCGCGAGAGCCCTTCATCGGCGGAGGCACCAGCAGGCGCCCGCCCGCGCTATACAGGTTCGGCAGCACCATCGGCGTCATCGCTTCTTCGATCACAGCATCCTTGTCGGCGAGATCGTCGGGCAGGATCGACACCTTGCCGAAGGACTTCTTCGTCGTAGCCGCTTTGGCGACGACCGCATCGATATATACGGCGGTGTCCGCCTTGACGGCGAGGGAGTGCAGCTTTTCAGGCAGCGTCGGCGTGCCCAGCGGAGTGACCGGGGCAGGAGCCGCTGTAACGATGGCGGGCGTCGTCGCCGGGGACACCTTGGGAACGAGCCGCCGCAGGGGGGCTGCCGCAGCCAGCGGGCCGATCGGAGCTTTCGCGGCGGGCACCGTCATGGCGACACGAACAGCGGCGGCCGGAGGCGACTCGCCGGGCTCTAACGCGGCCGGCGCGGAGCCGTTCGCACCGGCGCGCACCGGCGGGGTGCGCGCAATACCTGCGGCACGCAGGAAATCTTCGTTCGTGGCCTGTGTATGGGCCGCGTTTCCGCCGGTTTCAGTTCCTCCGGAGGGCGTGGGTGCGGTCGAGCTGCCAACCCCTTTTCCCGCCGCCGCAGCCGCGGGCCCAGGACGGCGCTGATGGTGGCCGCGCACCTCCCCTTCCGCAAAGGCCGACGGGGTTTCTGCGGGAGCGGCTTCGTTTTCAGCCTCGTCCGACTTCACCACCGGAGCAGCGGCGACACGCGGCACGATACGGTCTGGCGGAGCCGGGCGCGACGGCGTGCGCAGGGATTCGTGGGAGATGACATGCGAGTCACTGCGCCCCGCGCCGGCCTTCGTGCTCGCCCTGTAAAGGACCGGGGGATCAATCTCCGGGGCCTCTTGCGCCGGGCTGCGACGTCGTCCGGACCGCTTGTCTCCCTCAACGCTGCCGTTCTGCTTTTTCTTGGAAGTAGAGTTGGCGCTGCCGGCTGCCGATCCCCTCACGCCCTTTCCCGCTTTTGCGGGCGGCTCGTCCGCATCGGCTTCACGAGCGTTGCCCTTCCCGTGACGCGGAGCGGCCTTGCCCGGAGCGGCGTCTTCGTCGGCGCTTCGACCAGCGCTTCGTGACGTGCCACGACCTTGCCGTGAAGTTGAAGACGATTGCGCGGTTCCCCGCGTTGCGGGTTCGTCACCTTGCACCCGGGCGACGGCTCCTGCATGAGTGCCACGCGACGTACCCGCGGCAGTCAGGGGAGCCAATTTGCCTTTGGCCGGCAGCGCCTTCTGCTTCCTGTCCTCGTTCGAGAGCGAATGAGCGACCGGTTCCGCATGGGCCTTGGTGGCTGCCGCGTGGCTTTTTGCGGAGGCGGGGTGAGCCACTGGATGCGCCACGCCGGACGCCAACGCCGGGACGGTTACCAGGCAAAACGCGGCAAACGCCCAGGGCAGCCCGCCGAAGGCAAAAGGGAGCGCAGCGCGTCCAAAAGTGCCGGACGAGCGCAGGGTACGAGCGTTCCACAAACGGGAAGAGTTCCGCATCGTCATGGTGATCCGTTGTAAAGGGGGCCGCAAAGCCGCCAGAGCACTTTCCACCCTACCGAAAGCCGGCCGGCTGCGGGAGTAGCACGTGAGGTTCTTCGCTCTACCACGCTGCCCCGCGCACAGCATGCTTCTACATGGACGCACGCCGGCCGGCATCACCCTCTGCCCGCTGAACATCCCTCGTGCGACTCCCTTGCAGGGCTTCTGTCCGCGCATAAACTGGAAAGTGAGGGCAGAGGCAAGGGGAATCGCGTCATGTCATCGATGAGTGAGAATACGTTCGGAAGTTCTCCGAGTCCGGGGCTGACAAAGCGGACCTACGCCGTAAAGGTGTTCGCCTTTGCTGCGGCGTTTACCGCGCTCGCGGCGACAGCGGCCATGACGGGGAGCGCACACGTCGCGGCGCAGGCCGCCGCAGGCCCCGCACCGGCCTCCATGGAGTTTTACAACACGAGGGTGAAACCCATTTTTCAGGCCAACTGCTACCGCTGCCACGGAGGCATCAACCGCCGTGGCGGCTTCGCCATGGACACGCAGGCCGGCATGGCCCAGGGCGGCCACGACGGCGCCGTGATCAAGCCGGGACACCCGGAGCAATCGCTCCTGATCGCCCTTATCCGCCACGAAGGCCCAGCCAACGACCCCATGCCGATGCCTCCCAAAGGCAAGATTTCGGATGCGGACATCGCGACGGTGACCGCCTGGGTGAAGGCTGGGGCGGTGATGCCGAAGGACTAGGGTCCAGGGGTCAAGCGGTCAAGCGGTCAAGCGGTCAAGGGTCAAGCGGGCTGCTCTTGCGATCGGATGAGCGCGATACGTAAGCCGCTGACGTCTTCAGTGAGGCTGTATACCGTTTTGCGTTTCCCCTCATGGCCGAAGGCTAGCTCTCCGGCGATGATCAGGTGGGTTTGTACTTGCATGTTCGACCCACGCGCTTTGGCGAGGAAGCGCCGATCGTTCGCTTTCGCGTGTCTGCCTCAGCCTTCCGCGCTGTTACCGGGTATCGACGCTCCGGCCCGCCTCAACTGCAATGTGAGTCCAAAACTTCTAAACGCGGGAGTGAGCAGTGAATGCGTACAGGGCAACGGACAGTTACACGCGACGCTGCCACACAATTAGATTTCGATAGGATTCGCTCACTTCCCACTCCACAGGCGCGCGTGACATCGCCAAGGGATCTGGAGCTACGTTCCGAACGTAGCCCTCGTTCCCCCCCCCCCTCCCCCCAACTACCCCCGCGGATACATTCTCCACATCCGGTCATGCCAGCCGAGACCATCTTCGTCCATGCAGCCCCAGAGCAATCCCAGGCCCAGCGGGCAGGCCGCCAGCAGGGTGGCCAGCACGCGCCGACGCATCGCCCTGCGAGACGGGTTGCTATCGCTGAAGGTGCATAGACCGATGCGCGCGTAGCGCATGCCGGGCGTGGCCTCGGCAAAGGTGAAGAACAAGACCTGGTAGCAGACCGCGAACAGCAGCAGCACGGCTAGACCGCTTGCCGCCGCCACGGGAATCGGCATGGCTTTGAGTGCGGGGCCGGCAAGCTGCCCGAGCGCCGCCACAAAGGCGAGAAACGCCGCGGAAACGGCACATCCGTCGACCACCAGCGCCATGGCGCGCAGCGGCGTGGGCGCAGTAAGCGGCTGCAGCGCGAACTGCGGCTGCACAATCGCGTTTTCAACCGGGTCGATGGCAACGGCGTGCTCGAGCAGAATGCTCTGCCACTCCGGCGCCGCCGTCACTTCGGCGACGGCGGCTTTCACCGTTTCGGCTTCCACCTCGAAGATGCGCAGTTGCGGCTCGGCGGAACCGTCTTCGCGCAGGGGACCTTCGGCAATGCGCGGACGCGCTTTCCTGGTCGCCACAAGCTGGCGGGGAAACTCGATCAGGTTGCCCGAAACCACCACCGGCTCCGGAGGCAGCATTTCAAGAAATTCCGGAGCGCGCCGGAACTCGATTTCCTCATCCAGATGGCTGTGGTCGACATCTTCTTCAGCCACCACCTGCCGCGACCCGGCGCGCCGGGAAAGCTTGCTCAACGACGGCGGCAAAGGCGCAAGTTCTTCGTACAACCGCACGGTCAAGCCGGACGAGGGAGCGGCCGCAGCCGCGCCAAAGGTGGCCGCGGCGTCGGTCGAGGCTTCCGCCACGGGCTCCTCGGCGCGCTCCATAACCATCGGCGTCAGGTGCATGGCCTCGGTCGCCGCTTCGATGATATCGGCCAGGGCGCTCGCGAAATCGCCGCGCGCTTGCACCTCTTCTTCCTGCTGCACCAGCGTCAACGCGGGGGGCTCCGCGTCCTTTTTCCACTGCTCCAGTTCTTCGAGCAGCTTCATCTGTGCTTCGGCCATCGCCTCCGCGTTGCGCGCGGCCACTTCGGCTTCGGCCTGCGCCTGCTTCAATGCGCGGTCAGCCGCCTGCGCCAGAAATTCGTGGTAGCTGACGCTGCTCTGGTCGCGGGCGGCGACGGCTTCGCGCACGCGAGAAGCCCCGCCGCGCCGCTGTACCTGCCGCGCCACCGCTTCAGCCTCGACGGCCCGCTGCTCGGCGTCGGCCATGGCCTTTTTACGCCGATGCGCCGCCAGCCGTTCACTGGCGACCTGCCGCAAGGCCGCGGCGCCGCCATCGGTTCCGGTGGCAGGAAGCATTTCGTAGTCGGGCGCGTACCCCGCGTCCAGACTCTCCTCGTGTTCCGCCATTGCCCCGTATGCCGCTCCGCCCAAAGCCTTGCTCCCTGTTCTGTAATCCTGTTCCACAACGCTGTGAAGGGCTCGAAAATCAACTAAGCTGGAACCTGTGGGCCGTCACGACCAAGAATCTCGATCTACCCCGAACCGCCAAAGCACACAACGCTCTGCGCGCACATCCGTCCAGCTTGTACGGCTGACCCTTCTGTTCATAAGTACCATCCTTGCTTGCGCAAATCCGCAACTTTTGGCCGCGCAGCAGGTGACACAAACGACACCCCCCGTCACCTCCGGGCTCCCCCTTCCCGACGCTCCTCCACCGCAGCAAACCGACCTGCCCCACGCCGTCGCGGTTCCCCCTGCGGATGAGGGCGACCCGCTCACCACCGAAGCCGACACGCAGGAGCAGCACGGCGATCTCGTCCGCCTTTCCGGTGATGTGGTCGTCACGTTTCGCGGGCGCGTTCTCCACGCCGACCTCGTCACCTACGACAAGGCCACCGGAAACGTCGCGCTGGACGGCCATGTGCTGCTTACCGGCGGGCTGAACGACGAGGTGCTGCGCGCGTCGCGCGGAAGCTACAACCTCCAGACTGAAACCGGCCGCTTTTACGATGTGACCGGGTCCGTAGGACTCGGCGGCCTGAACCGGCAAAAGACGTTTGAAAGCCCCAACCCGCTGTTGTTTGAAGGCAAAGTTGTCGTAAAAACCGGACCCGTCAATTACGACCTGTACGACGGCAAGGTGACTTCGTGCCTGCTGCCCAACCCGGACTGGGTCCTGTCGTCGTCGCACTTCACGTTCGACGGCACCAAGGCCAGGGCGCGCAACTCCACCTTTCGCCTGCTCCACGTACCGATCCTGTTTCTGCCCTTCGTCACGCACCCGGTCGACAGCGAACAGCGCCAGTCCGGCATCACCACGCCGATCATCAGCCAAAGCTCCACCAAGGGCTTCATCATCGGCGACGAGACGTACATCACGCTCGGCCGCTCCGCCGACCTTACCGTCGGCTCACAGTATTACTCGTCGCGCGGCTTTCAGGAGTCAGCCACGTTCCGTTATCGCGGGCTCGGCCAGGACTTTGCGAAAGCCCACTTCAGCGCTCTGCAAGACCGCGGCTATACCGCGCCTAACGGCCTTTTCACCCAGCAGGGCGGCCAGGACGTTACGTTTTCCTTCCGCCGCGACTTTACCGCGAAGACCCGCGCAGTCGGCGACGCGGAATACCTGAGTTCCTACGTGTACCGCGAAGCTTTTACCGAAAACTTCAACCAGGCGGTTTCATCCGACATCACGTCCTTGCTTTATGCGATCAACCAGCAGCACGGCTACTCCACCGCGCTGCGTTTCGACCGCTATCAGGGGCTGAAGCGCGTGCAGCTCACCAATATCAGCAGCGCCGGCGTGGTGTCGACCACTCCCGGCCAGGAAGTGCGCATCTTCCATGTGCCTTCGCTGGACTTTACCGCGGTCGACCATCCCATCGCGCATACGCCGCTGCTATATAGCGTCACGAGCTCGCTGGCCGGGCTGAAGCGCACGCAGCCGAATTTCACCTCATCCGGCATCATCCAGCGGTTCGATCTGCGCCCGGAGCTTTCCCTGCCCCTGTCCGGGGCGGGCTGGCACACGCTCACGTCGGTGGCCGTTCGCGAAACGGCGTATTCCCGCAGCCGATCGACGCCCTACGCGCCGAATGCACCGCCGAACGAAATTACCGTTCCGCTCAACCGCGCCTCGTTTGAGGTGCAGGCCGACATTCGCCCGCCGGTGCTTGAGCGCACGTTCCAGACCCCGGGCTTTCTGGCGAGCTTCTTTGGCCCGCAGGTCCGCCATACGATCGAGCCGCAGCTTGTCTATCGCGATGTCAGCGGCATCAGTAATTTCCTGAGCGTCCTGCGCTTTGACGACGTGGACGTGGCCAGCAACACGAACGAGCTGCAATACGGAGTGACGCAGCGTTTGTTCGGAAGCCGCAAGATGGCTCCGGAGCTTTGTTCGACCGGGAACCCTACTGCGGCAACCGGTGCGGCAACAGGTACGGCAACCATGGCAGCCACCCCGGCCGCCCAGAGCCCGCTGCCTTCCGACGATGATCCCGACGCCGACTCGCCTTCCGGCCTTGACGCCAACGGCATCCCCCTGGCCGACCCCGCGCCGCGAGGTCCCAGCCGCACCGCGGCGAGCCCCTGCAAGCCCCGGCCCGCCGCGCAGGCCGAGTGGGTTTCCTGGACGCTCGCGCAAAAGCACTTCTTCGACCCTTATTTCGGCGGAGCGGTCATTCCCGGCCGCCGTAATGTCTTCGATACCACGCTGAACTTTTCAGGCATCGCCTTTCTCACCGAAAAGCGCGAGATTTCTCCGCTGACGTCCAAGCTTCGCGTCCGGACGACGACGCACATCGATTTTGAATGGGACTTCGATCTCGACACCGGGGCGAAGCGCTTCACGCGCTCGAACGTCTTTCTCGACGCCCACCAGGGACCGATCTTCGGCGCTCTGGCTTATGCGCGGCTCAACGCTCCGGGCCGCTCCTATACCGAACAGATCGACGCTAACGGAGCGGATTCGCTGACCGCTTCCGCCATTTCGGATTTTTCGCAGATCCGGGTTCTGCTGGGCTACGGCAACGCCCTGAAACCCGGATTTTCGCTCGCCGCGAACGCCAACATCGACATCAACGCCGGTAGCCTCCAGTACGGCGCGCTGCAGGGCGGCTACAACTGGAACTGCTGCGGTTTGTCGGTGGAATACCGCAAATACGAGCTCGGCTCCGTACGCAACGAAGGCACGGAGCGCTTCAGCTTTACGCTGGTGAACATCGGCACGGCGGGAAATCTGCGGAAGTCGGAGCGGCTTTTTTAGCCGGCTCGGGCTGCAGTGCTGCGCGCCCGACGAAGGTGTTGACAAGCGCGCTGCTATCCAGAGGCAAAGACAACAGCCCCTGCCCATCTCCGCGGAAGCTGCTCTGGCTGTGAGCCTCTCCACATCCGCCCGCTCCCGCACCCCTCGCTCACCTTTTCTTCCTGCGATAATCAAACCATGGTGCCGCGCCCCTTCCATTCCCTTTCGACGCTCCTTCTTGCCGCCACTCTGACCTTTACCGCCGGCTGCCACGCGCAGAAACCGGTACCCGGCAGCTCCGGCAGCCAGATTTCCCCGGAGCTCGCCCACCGCATCGACATCCTGGTCCGCCAGAAGGCGCAGCTTCCTCCCGGAGCCAGCATCAGCATCGGCCCCCGCGAGCCCTCCGCCCTGAACGGATACGACAAGGTCGCCGTCACGATCACCAGTCTCGAAGGCCAAAGCTCGCACCCCATCGAGTTTCTGCTTTCAACCGACGGCAAGCAGCTTGCGCAGTTCACCAAGTGGGACATTTCCGCCGACCCGCGCACGGCCGTGTCGATCGCCGGCCGACCTTACCGCGGCGGCCCGGAAACCGCGCCCGTGCTGATCGTCGGCTTCGACGACCTTGAATGCCCCTACTGCGCGCGCCTCCACAGCATTATCTTTCCGGCCATTACGGAGCGCTACAAGGATCAGGTCCGCGTCGTCTATCGCGACTTCCCGCTTGACCAGCACCCCTGGGCGATGCGCGCCGCCGTCGACACCAACTGCCTTGCCGCGCAGTCGAACGCCGGCTATTGGAACGCAGTCGATTACATCCACGCGCACGCCGATACGTTCGGCACGCCCGCCGACCCCAAGGGACCTCAGGACAAGACCCTGCCCCGCGCCGTCGAGCAGCTCGACAGCCTGACCCGCGAGCAGGGCAAATTCCAGAAGGTCGACCTCCCCAGCCTCGACGCCTGCATCGCCAAGCAGGACACCAGCACCATCGAAGCGTCTAAAAAGATCGCCAATGGCCTCGGGGTCGACTCCACCCCGTCCCTTTTCATTAACGGCGAAAAGATCGACGGTGCCCTGCCTATCGATTTTATCTTCAAAGAGATCGACCAGTCCCTGATCGCCGCCGGAGCCACCC
>CALMON010000062.1 GCA_937871785.1 uncultured Granulicella sp. | reverse complement strand
ACCCTTGAATCCCGAGCCCTCAAACTACGCTGCCGGCGCGAACTTCATACCTTTGCTCCGCTATCTGCTCCGCTGGATTCCGCTTGCCGCGCTGGCGGGCACGCTGGCGGGTACGGCGTCGGCCGTGCTGCTCGTCTCGCTTGCCTGGGCAACGGCATTTCGCGAGGCTCACCTCTGGATCATCGCGCTGTTGCCGGTCGCGGGGCTGCTGGTCGGCTGCCTGTATCTTTATTACGGCACCGCGGTCGAGGCAGGCAACAACCTGATCCTCGACGAAATCCACGCGGAAGTTCACGCCGATACCGAAAACCCGCGGCGGACGATCCCTTTCCGGATCACACCGCTGATCCTGATCGGCACGTTTTTGACGCACCTTTTCGGCGGTTCGGCCGGCCGCGAAGGCACCGCGCTGCAAACGGGCGCGTCGCTTGCGGACCAACTGGCGCGGCCCTTTCGCC
The DNA here is from genome assembly GCA_937871785.1 of uncultured Granulicella sp. Classification (GTDB taxonomy): domain Bacteria; phylum Acidobacteriota; class Terriglobia; order Terriglobales; family Acidobacteriaceae; genus Granulicella. Next base: position 13,022 of record CALMON010000062.1, on the reverse strand, counting down.
TTGGTCCGGCAGACCGCCGGCTGCTGCTGATGAGCGGCCTCAGCGGAGGGTTCGCTTCCGTGTTCGGCACGCCCATGGCGGGGGCGGTGTTCGGCCTGGAGGTCCTGGCGATCGGTACGCTCAGTTATGAAGCGCTCGTACCCTGCTTTCTTGCGGCGTTTATCGGGGACCTGACCACCCACGCCTGGGGCGTGAGCCATACTGTCTATCGCGTCTCGGCCACGCCGGAGCTGACGCTGCGCCGGCTGCTTTATGCGGCTGTGGCCGGAGCGATGTTCGGCCTGACCGGCATGGGCTTCGCCCGGGTGACGCATTTCCTCACTAGCGTTTTTAAACGATGGATTGCATGGCCCCCCTTGCGGCCTTTTTGCGGAGGCGTCCTGGTGGCGCTGGGGGTGTTTGCGTCGGGAACGACGAAGTACATCGGGCTGGGGATACCGACGATCCTGGCGGCGTTCCGGTCGCGGCTGCCGCCGTTCGACTGGCTCGGCAAGCTGGCGTTTACCGCTGTCACCCTGGGCGCGGGCTTCAAGGGAGGGGAAGTGACTCCCCTGTTTTTCATCGGAGCCGCGCTGGGAAATGCGCTCTCGTCGGCGCTGCCGCTGCCGCCGTCGCTGCTGGCGGGCATGGGGTTCGTCGCCGTGTTTGCGGGGGCAGCCAATACGCCGCTCGCGTCCACGCTGATGGCGATGGAGCTGTTCGGTGCGGAAGCGGGAGCGTATGCCGGCATTGCCTGTGTGTTCAGCTACCTGTTTTCCGGCCATGCGGGTATTTACCGCTCGCAAAGGCTGGGACAGGGCAAGCACGGCGTCCTCTGAGCGCCGGGAGCACCGAAGGATCCGCAAAGTTGATGCCGAGCCATGGAAGCTCAGGCAAGTCGCTTCTACAGGGGCGAGCCCCGCGGCAAGAACCTTTCACGCGGCTTACAACTTGCTCGCTCGTCTGCGCACCGGTTCAAAATCGCTTACTTCCATGTCGGCGGCATGGCCGCAAAGCCGCTCCCGACAGCGCAAAATGGTACCCGACCATAAAACTGACTTCATCTTAAAAGGAATCCGCCCTGGTCCAACACGCCCATGCCGACGCACGCTCCCGGCAAGCCTCTACCTGGCAGCAGGAGCTGCAATACACCCTGCGCCTGGGTGGGCCGCTGGCTCTCGGTGAGCTTGGCTGGATGTCGACGTATCTCGTCGACGGTCTGATGATAGCGCGCTTGCCGGCGAATTACTCGCCGCTCGCTCAAGCCGCGGCGCTGCTGGGCAACACCATTTTTTACGCTATCGTGTTCAGCGCGATCTACCTGCTGAACGGGTTGGAAACGCTGGTGGCGCAGGCCTACGGTCAAGGCCGCCGCGACGAGTGTCTCCACCTCCTGGGGCAGTCGCTATGGATCATCCTGTTCGCGACGCCGGCAGTGATGCTGCTGACGCTCGGTGCCGTGGCGCTGCTGCCGCTGTTCGGCACGCCGCACGACGTCGTCGTCGAAACCGGCCGCTACGTGCGTCCGCTGGTGCTCTCGACCCTGCCGCTGATGCTGTACATGGCATTGCGACGCTATCTGCAATCGGTGAACAACGTGGTGTGGGTGGCGGCCTCGCTGATTACCGCCGCCGCCGTGAACTGGTTCGGCGACTGGGTGTTTCTGCTGGGGCGGCTCGGTGTTCCGTCGCTGGGCATCGCGGGTTCCGCGTGGGGAACGCTGCTCGTGCGCGCGTACATGCTCCTGCTGCTGGCGGTGGGTGCGGTAGTGGCGACGCGGCAGCTCGGCCTGGCCGCGACCCCCGCCATGCTGCGGCCGGACTGGGCGCGGCTGCGCGCGTTGCTGCTGATCGGGTGGCCGAGCGCGCTTGAAAATCTCGCTGAGTTTAGCGTGTCGACGTATATGTCGATCCTGTGCACGCGGCTCGGTACCATTCTCGCGGCGGCGCAGGATGTTGTGCTCAACCTGAACGCGTTTGTGTACCAGGTGCCGGCCGGCTTGAGCTACGCAACCATTACCCGCGTCGGCCAGGCCGCGGGCCGTGACAACCGCGAGCAGGTGGAGCGCGCCGCCAATGTGAGCCTCATGCTGGGCGTCGGCTTCATCGCCGTGGCCGGGCTGGCGTTTGCGGTGTTCGCGCACTTCTGGGCCGGGTTGTACAGCAAAAACGTGCAGGTGATCGCGGCCGCCGCGCCCATCTTCACCATCTGCGCGTTTCTGCTGCTCGGCGATACCACCTTCGTCATGCTGGCCTCCGCGCTAACCGGCCTTGGCGACACGCGCACCCCGATGATTGTGAGCCTCGTGTGGAACTGGGGCATCGGTATGCCGCTCGGCTATGCGCTGGCGTTTCACCACGGCTATGCGTTGCGCGGGCTCTGGATCGGCCGCGGTGTCGCGTCCGTGGGCACCGGCCTGACGCTGCTCGTGTGGTGGCAGGTGCGCCTGCGCCGCAACGGCCAGCGCGAGCGCCGGCACGGCTCGCTCAACCTCATCGGAACCCTTCATACACCTCCCCATGCTGCCGCACGTACGTCGCTGCCGGCAGCCCCTACTGTCTAAGGAGCCTGCCTCATGTCTACCCCCCGTTTTCGTTTTCTGCTGTTTTTGTTTGGGACAGGTCTGGTCGCCGCCGGATCGCCTGCGGTGCGTGCGCAAAGCACGCTGGCTTCGATGCGCGGCACGGTGCATGACCCTTCAGGGGCGCTGGTATCGCAGGCAACGGTGGTGCTGCATCGGGTGGAGTCGAACACTGACCGCACGGTGACGACCGGGACCGACGGGCAATATTCCGCGACTAATCTGGACCCCGGAACGTATGAGCTTCGTATTACCGCCAAGGGGTTTCGCACGGAAACCGACACGGGCATAACGCTTGACGCGCGTCAGCAACTGCTCTTCGACCTGACGCTGCAGATTCCTAATGGCACCGAAACGGTAACGGTAAACGCGTCCGAAGCAGGCACTATCAACACCGCCGACGCGAGCATCTCTGCCGCGCTTTCCACGCGGGCCGTCGAGGACCTTCCGGCCAACTATCGCGGAGCCGGTTCGACTTCGCCGCTGAACGTGATTCAGACGCTTCCCGGCGTACAGCCGGATTCGGGTTCCTACCCGCCGCAGCCTTCCGCTTCGCCCAACCCGGCAATCAAGTTTTCCATTCAGGGTGGTTTGCCGTCGCAGTCCGAAACGACGGTCGACGGCATTTCCGCGCAGAACCAGACAACGAACAACATCCTGGGCGACGCCTTCCCGTCGGCCGAAGCGATTGCGGAAATCCGCGTCGACGGCGTAAACAACAACGCCGAATACGGCCAGCCCGGCGAGATTACAACCATCACCAAATCCGGCACCAACAAGGTGCACGGGTCGGTGTACGAGTATTTCCAGAACTCCGGCTTCGATGCCATCCCGTACGGCTTTACATACGCCAGCAAACCGAAAAAGGTCGCCAACGACTTTGGGGCGAGCCTTGCCGGTCCGGTGTATATTCCGCACCTGTACAACGGTCGCGACCATACCTTCTTCTTTGCCGACTACGAAGGGTTGCGCTACGCGACCGCGCGCGGCGTGCAGTACGTCGTGCCGACGGCGCTTGAACGCGGCGGCAATTTTGCGCAGGAAGAGGCCTATTCCGGCGGCACGCTCATCAATCCGTTCACGCAAGGGGCCTATGCCGGCAATCAGCTCACGCCAAACCCAAGCGCCGCTGCGCTGCTGGCCTTGTTCCCGCTGCCCAACGTCAACGTCGGCCAGCCGGTGGCGCAGGTGCTGACCGACGCCATTCCGTTCAACTACGTTGCCAGCAAGAACAACAGCATCAACTCCAATCAGTACGACCTACGGCTCGACCGCACGATCGGGAGCAAAGGCTCGGCGTTTGCGCGCTACACCAACAAGTCGATCAACCAGGTGCTGCCGGAAGATCTCGCGCTGCCTGGCGGCTCGTCGTTTGCGACGTACCGAATTTTTGCCTCCTCGTTCAACTACGCGTTTACGCCGCGCCTGGCGAACGAAGTGCGGTTCGGCTTCACACTTGAGCAGGATGGGCAAAGCGACGCGTTCGACGGCACCGGCTTCACCAACGGAGCGAAGTTGAACGGGCTTAACAGCGCACCGTTCAACGTGCTTCCGCACCTCGGCTTTATCAACTACACGAGCGGCGGTGAGCGGCTCAACCAGGCCGAGCGCTCGCGGCTATTTCAGTATGTCGACAACGTCACCTACACGCGCGGCGCGCATACGTTCCGCTTCGGCGGTGACGTGCGCACGCTGACCGCGTTTACGCCGCTCGGCTTCTTCGGCTCAACAGGGTCCGACAACGCCGGCGACTTTTACTTCGACGGCCGCTACACCGGCAACGAGTTCGCCGACTATCTTGCGGGCGTGCCGTACCTATATGAAAACGACAACGTGCAGAACGACAACAACGGCGTTTCGCAAGCCTACGCAGCGTATGCGCAGGATACCTGGAAGGCGACGGCGAACCTGACGATCAGCTTCGGCGCGCGCTATGAGCTGCACCCCGGCTTCCATTCCACCAACGGCGAACTGGGCAACTTCGATCCGTCGGTCGCGCGCACGGGACGCCTTATCTACCCGACCGGCTACGCCGGCCTGCTGAGCGTGCCGGAGCTGCAGGGCTTCAACGCCTGCCCGACGGCCGGCATCACGGGCCTGACCGGCGGCACGGTGAACGGCGCGGGCTGCACGCCCGTGGTTTCGAACACCGATGCCAACCTGCCGAGTTCGCTGCGCACCACGCCGCGGCAACGGGTGGAACCGCGCTTCGGCTTCGCGTACCGCCCATTCGGCAACAATAAGACGGCTATCCGCGGTGGCGTAGGGTACTTCAACATCACCACGTCGGGTGCGCTGTTTTATGCGCTCACGGGCACGCTGCAGTCGAACCTGAACAGCTACTACAACTCGCAGCCGGGCACGGCGCCGGCGTATTCGTTTCCGAACCTGCCGACCTCGGCAGTCGCCGGGACACCGGGTACCGGTGTGTTTTACGCGGCGATCGACACCAACTGGCATGACCCCTATTCGCTGCAAACGAACCTCTCGGTCGATCGCGACCTGGGCCATAACTTCGGTTTGCGCGTGAGCTATATCGGCCTGCAGACCTGGCATCTTGTCTGGCAGCCGGAGCTGAACCAGTTGCCGCTTTCGACCACCACGGCGGCCGGAGCGCAGCCGCGCACGGCGTTTCCGTACCCGAGCTTCCAGGCCATCTACGACCGTGCCACGTCGGCCACGTCGAACTACCACTCGGGGCAGGTCGAGCTGCAGCATCGCTTCGCGGCAGGCTTCTCGTTCGACTCAAGCTATACGCTGGCCAAGAGCCTGGCCGACAACCAGGGAACCTACGGCGCGGCCAGCGGCCAGTCGAGCTTTGTGGATGAGCAGGGCGGCTACGACGCTACCGACGCGCGCAATCGGCATCTCGACTACGGCAACGTGGTGGGCACGCGGCGGCACCGCTTTATCACGAACTCCGTGTATGAGCTTCCGTACGGCCACGGCAAGCGCTTTGGCGGCGGCAGCTCGAAACTGGTGAACCTTGTGGCGGGCGGCTGGCAGGTGGCGGGCATCCTGGCGCTGCAAAGCGGACCGGCGCTGACGGCCTATATTTCCGGCAGCAACACAGACCCCTCGGGCTCAGGTTCGGGAACGCTCTACTACCGGCAGCAGCGACCCGACCGCGTGGCGAACGCGAACTATTCCGGCCACAACCGCAACCAGTGGTTCAATAAGAATGCGTTCCAGTGCCCGGGTGGCAAGGGCATCGACCAGACGACCGGGAAGGTTCTGACCGGCTACAACTCGCTGCTGGACGGCGCATCCGGGACAACGCCGTGCGTGGTCGGCGGCTTCGACAACGTGAGCGGCAACTTTGTGACGCCGATCGGACGCTATGGTTCGGAGTCGATCGGCGACCTGACCGGGCCGAGGCTCATCAGCCTTAGTACGGGGTTGAGCAAGGCGTTCGAGGTGACCGAAGCGGTGCGGCTGCGGTTGGAAGGCACATTCACCAACGTGCTGAACCACACCAACCTTGCCGATCCGAACCTCGATGTGACGAGCCCCAGCTTCGGCGTGATCTCGTCGGCACGGGGCTCGGATTTTGGCGGCAACCGGACCGGGCAGGTAAGCCTGAAGCTGGAGTTCTAGGGCGAGCGAGAGGCTTCTGTGATCGTGTCGGATGTCACACGTACCCTGCAAGGAGGCGGTGCGTACAACAAGGCATTGTCATCCTGAACGCACTGAAAGGATCTGCTTTCTTCCACGCTGATGGTGAGCGTAGAAGAAAGGCAGATCCTCCGCGTTGCTCAGGATCACAATGTCAAGGAGCTGAGAGCTCCCGTGAGGGTAGAGGACGGACGCGCTTTACCGGCGCGTCCGCACCTTCTTCCACCTACGCCACAACAGCCACGCCGGGAGGCCGAGCAGCGCGAGCACACAAACGATCGCAAGACCGTATTCAAGGACGAACAGAACCAGCCCGACGAGCGCTTCCGCCGCGTTGTTCCAGCCGTGCCGTGCGCCTTCCCACAGCCGCGATCCGACCGTGCGTGTCGCTACGGTGTTGTGGCCTTCCTCGTCCATCTGCAGCTCGACCGTAGCGTAGTTGACGCTGTGTTCAAGCCCCTGCTGCTCAGCTTCCATGCTTTCAATCTCTTCGCGGACGCGGGAGATTTCTTCTTCCACCTGGAGCACGTCGGCCACGTCGCCGGTGCGCGTTTTGAGGATGCCGCGCAGCCGTTCTTCGGACTGCCGCGACGTGTTCAGCCGCGCGGCAAGGTCGGCGTGCTGTTGCCCGACTTCTTCGCCGCTCTGGGTTTCGTCTTCGACCTTGCCGTAGCCCTTGAGTTCCGCCAGCATACCGCGCAGATTGTTCGCGGGGACGCGCAGCGACGCGGTCAGGGTGCGCACACCGCCTTCGGGGGTGCTGACGTTCATTTCGGCGGCGTACCCGCCGTAGCCGCGCAGCAGGCCCTCCAGAGCGTCGCGGGAACGCTCGACGTCGCGGACCGTGAGTGACAGCGAGACCGTCCGGGCGATCATGGGGGCGTTGAGTTCGGCGGTGGCCGGGCGTCCGGTGCGGCCGCCGCCGCCAATGGGACGCACGGTTCGCTGCGGCTCGGCTGCGGCGGGCTGGGCCAGCATGGCTTCGGACCTCGCCATACCGGCAACGGCAGCCGAGGCAGCAGGTGCAGGGGCAGCTTGGTCCTGCTGCAGGGAGTCGACTGCGGCAGCACGGGCGGCCTTGACCGGCGCGGGAGCTCCAGCCATTACCCCGCCGGCGGGCACGGTTGCTTCCAGGGTCTGCTGCTTGCCAAGCGATTCGATGGGACGCGACGACCGGCCACCGCTTGTGACCAAAAGCAGCGTCGCAAAAACTCCTGTCGCCAGCGCGCCGGCCGCTCCACCCCAGGCCCACCACTTTCGGCGGGAGGCCGCCGGTGCTTTACGCGCAGCCGTTGCTTCGCCAGAGTTCCATGCCTTCAAGTGCGCGAGCACATCGTCTGCAACGCCCTGCGGCACGGTGTCGACGCTCCACGTCCGCAAGGTGAGTTGCGTGTCGCGCAGCGCCGCTACGCCGGCGGTGCACTGGCCGCAGGCGGCAAGGTGCTCTTCTACGCGGGTCAGTTCGGTTCCGGTCAACTCGCCGTCGACGAGCGCCATCAGGTCTTCGTCCTGGATGTGTTGTGCTGCTGCTGCTAAGGTCGTCATGCTCGTCCTCCCTGCCTGGCTGCTACGTGGATAGGGTCGGCAGGGGCGGCCTGCCAAACGTCGCGGAGCGCGGCGCGGGCGCGAAACAGCCGCGATCGCACGGTGCCGACGGGCACCTGCAGCACCTCGGCGATTTCGCCGTAGCTTAGCTCTTCGTACTCGCGGAGCATCAGCATTTCTCGCTCCACACGGTCGAGCCGGCCGAGGGCGTCGCGCACCAGAAGGCTTAGTTCGGTGCGCGGGTCGCTTCCCGTTTCGGTCTTCGAGTCCCCGGAAAACATGGCGCGAAACACAGTTTTGCGGCGATCCGCGCGCACGAGGTTGAGCCCTATGGCGTAGAGGAAGGTGCGGAACGTGGCTGTTGGCCGGTATCGCTCGCCCGACTCGAGCAGGGCCAGAAAGCATTCCTGGGTGAGCTCGTCGGCGCGCGCGGCGTCGCCGGTTCGCCTGCGGAAGAAGCCGTACAGCGGCTGCTTGTAGCGGCGAAACAGTTCTTCGAACGCTTCGGCCGCGGCTCCCCGTTCGACCGGCCCACACGTTCGGGCACTGCCTCGAGCGAAGACCGACATCAAAGTTTCATCGTCATTCATGTACGCCCCTCCGGCCATCGCGGCCAGACCTGCGCCTGGAGGCTGCGGTTGCAGCGCTTACCTATGTCTCCAAGCTACCCGGTAATATCGCGACGCGCGAAAAGGTTCCATGCGGGGATGAGATTTCGCAGGGTGTTTGGCTAAGGCTGTGTGGCTGGGGAAGCGGAGGGTGTATTGCGCGGCGGTCGTGCATGCAGAAAAGGATCTGCCTTCCGGAGAGCGTCTGGCGCTGGGAAGGCAGATCCTATGTGCTGGTCGGAGTAGTGGCGGGGCAGGGTCGATTCGACTTTCCGTGGAGAAGGATGAGTTCTGAGTAAAGGCGGTGCTAACGCGCTGCGGCTTGGTCGAGCGCCTGGTTCAGCAGCAGCACGTTGACACGCGGCTCGCCGAGCAGGCCGAACTGCCGGGGGGTGGTGTGGGCCGCTACGATCGAGCGCAGTTGCGCTTCGCTCAGGCCGCGGGCCTTGGCCACCCGGGGAACCTGGAAAGCGGCCGCGGCAGGCGTGATGTCGGGGTCGAGACCGGAAGCCGAGGTGGTGACGAGGTCGACCGGCACCGGGCCCGCGCCTTCAGCCGTCACGCTCCCTTGCACGCGGTCGGCGAGCGCCTTGTTGGTAGGGCCGAGGTTCGAGCCCGACGACGAAGAAGCATCGTAGCCCGTTCCCGCGGCGGAGGGGCGGCTATGGAAATAGGTCGCCCCGGTGAACGCCTGGCCAAGCAGCGCCGAGCCGGTGATGTCTCCCTGCGCGTTGTGGAGGAGTTGCCCGTCGGCTTTGGCGGGAAAGGCCACGCGGGCGATGGCGGTGATCGCCAGCGGGTAGCCGAGCCCGAGTAGAAGCGCCGTGATGATCGTATACAGCACGGAGGTGAGAAGGTGCTTTTTCATGGGAACCTCTGGAGCGTGGCGCGTTACGCGAGGTGGATCGCGGTGATCAGGATGTCGATCAGCTTGATACCGAGGAACGGGACGATGATGCCGCCGAGCCCGTAGACCAGCAGGTTCTTTTGCAGCAGCGCCGCAGCCGACATGGCCTTGTACGACACGCCGCGCAGGGCAAGCGGGATGAGCGCCACGATGATCAGCGCGTTGAAGATGACGGCGGACAGGATGGCGGACTCGGACGAGTGAAGATGCATAATATTCAGCGCGTTCAACACTGGAAAGACGCCTGCAAACATCGCCGGAATAATCGCGAAATATTTGGCGATATCGTTCGAAATGGAAAACGTGGTGAGCGCGCCGCGGGTCATCAGGAGCTGCTTGCCGATGGCAACGATCTCGATGAGCTTGGTGGGATTTGAGTCGAGGTCGACCATGTTGCCGGCTTCCTTGGCGGCCTGCGTGCCGGAGTTCATGGCGACGCCGACGTCGGCCTGCGCGAGCGCAGGGGCGTCGTTGGTGCCGTCGCCGGTCATCGCGACGAGCTTGCCTTCGGCCTGTTCGCGCTTGATCAGGTCCATCTTGTCTTTGGGTTTGGCTTCGGCAAGGAAGTCGTCGACGCCGGCTTCGCGCGCGATGGCCGCGGCGGTGAGCGGGTTGTCGCCGGTGATCATGACGGTGCGGATGCCCATGGCGCGAAGCTGGTCGAAGCGCTCCTTCATGCCGCCCTTGACGACGTCCTTGAGGTGGATGACGCCGAGGGCGCGGCCGTTTTCGGCGACCACCAGGGGCGTTCCTCCGCTGCGCGCCACGGTTTCAACGGCGTCGCGGACTTCACTCGGCAGGGACGAGCCAGCCTCCTGCAGATAGCGGGCAAGCGCGTCGACGGCACCCTTGCGAATGCTGCGGCCGTCCATATCGAGCCCCGACATGCGCGTGGTGGCAGAAAATGGGATGAACTGCGCGTCGAGCTGGGCGAGCTCACGGCCGCGGAGGCCGTACTTTTCCTTGGCCAGCACGACGACCGAGCGGCCTTCGGGCGTTTCGTCCGGTAGAGACGAGAGCTGCGCGGCATCGGCCAACTGCGCAGCGGTGACGCCCGGGGCGGGGATGAATCCGGACGCCTGCCGGTTGCCGATGGTGATGGTTCCGGTTTTATCGAGCAGAAGGGTGTTGACGTCGCCCGCGGCTTCCACAGCGCGGCCGCTGGTGGCGAGCACGTTATGCTGCACCAGGCGGTCCATGCCGGCGATGCCGATGGCCGAAAGCAGGCCGCCGATGGTCGTGGGGATCAAGCAGACGAGCAGCGAGATGAGCACGAAGACCGTCTGCTTGGCCCCCGAATAAACGGCGAACGGTTGCAACGTGACGACGGCCAGCAGAAAGATGATCGTGAGGCCCGACAGCAGGATGTTGAGGGCGATTTCGTTCGGCGTCTTTTGCCGTTCGGCGCCTTCAACGAGCGCGATCATGCGGTCAAGAAAGGTTTCCCCGGGGTTCGAGGTGATGCGCACGGTGATGACATCCGACAGCACGCGGGTGCCGCCGGTGACGGCGGAGCGGTCGCCGCCGGCTTCGCGGATGACGGGCGCGGACTCGCCGGTGATGGCGGACTCATCGACCGACGCGACGCCTTCGATGACCTCGCCATCGCCGGGGATCATCTGGCCGGCGACGACGCGGACGACATCGTCTACGCGAAGCTGCGAGCTGGGCACCTCTTCGACCGCGCCGCCCGAACGCACGATGTAAGCCGTGGTTTCAGACTTTGCGCGTCGCAGCGCGTCGGCCTGCGCCTTGCCGCGGCCTTCAGCCATGGCTTCGGCGAAGTTCGCGAACAGCACCGTAAACCAGAGCCACAGCGTGATCTGGAGATCGAAGCTGAAGTGGCCCTGGTGGCGCAGCTTGTCGGTAAAGAGCAGCACCGTGGTCAGCACGCTGCCGACTTCCACGATGAACATGACGGGGTTCCGCATCATGGTGGCTGGTTTGAGTTTGACAAGGGCGTCGACCGCAGCCCGCTTCATGATCTGCGGGTCAAACAGGGAACGTCGGTTTTTGTTTGGGGTCATTGCCATGGTGTGTCTCCGTCGTACACGTCGGTTTGGGAGCTAGTAGCTCTTGCCGACGTTCATCAGAAGGTGTTCAAGTACCGGGCCCAGCGCCAGCACCGGGAAGAAGGTTAAGGCGCCGACGATCACGATCACACCGGTCAGCAGCGTGGTGAAGAGCGGCGTCGTGACCGGGAAGGTTCCCGACGTGGCGGGGATGCTCTTTTTCCCCGCCAGATTGCCGGCGATCGCGAGCATGGGGATCAGCATCAGGAAGCGGCCGATAAACATCGCGATACCCAGCGTCGTGTTGTACCAATGCGTGTTGGCGTTCAAGCCTGCAAACGCCGAGCCGTTGTTGCCGGTCGCCGAGGTGTAGGCGTACAGGATCTCCGACAAACCATGCGGTCCCAGGTTGGCGCGGCTCGCCAGGCCCAGGTTGGGCAGCAGCACCGTAACGGCCGAAAAGCCAAGGATGACCAAGGGGAAGATCAGCAGGTACAGCATGGACATCTGGATGTCGGAGGCTTCGATCTTTTTGCCCAGCTACTCGGGCGGTCGGCCCACCATCAGGCCGGCGATGAACACCGACAGGATGACGAAGATCAACATGCCGTACATGCCCGCACCGACGCCGCCGAAGACGACTTCGCCGAGCAGGATGTCGACCATCGGCACCATGCCGCCGAGCGGCGTAAACGAGTCGTGCATGGCGTTGACAGCGCCGCAGCTTGCGTCGGTGGTGACCGTGGCGAACAGGGCCGAGTTGGCGATGCCGAAGCGGACTTCCTTGCCTTCCATGTTGCCGCCTGACTGGGCCGTGGCGGGAAGCTCGGACGCCTGTTGCGACACGCCATGCAGCGCAACGGTCGGACGCGCTTCTGCCCAGTAGCACGTCGCCACACCGGCAAACCAGAGCACCGACATGGCCGCGAACACCGCCCATCCGTGCCGTTTCGAGTTCACCATCTGTCCCAGCGTGTAGGTGAGGCCCGCCGGAATCAGAAAGATCGACAGCAGTTGCAGGAAGTTGGAGAGGGGCGTCGGATTTTCAAACGGATGCGCGCTGTTAGCGTTGAAAAAGCCGCCGCCATTGGTGCCGAGCATCTTGATCGCCTCTTGCGAGGCCACCGGCCCTTGCGCGATGGTTTGCGTGGTGACGGTGGACGGCTTGCCGTCGGCACCCGTAACGGTTTGCGCTTCGACGAGCTTCGCGGTGTCGTAGGCGCGCAGGTTCTGCGGCACACCCTGCGCGACGAGCGCGATGGCGAACACTGCTGAGATGGGCAGCAGGACCCAAAGGGTGCCGCGGGTGAGGTCCACCCAGAAGTTGCCGAGCGTCTTCATTTCGCGGCGCGCAATGCCGCGGATGAAGGCGATGGCGAGCGCGAGGCCGACGGCGGCGGACCAGAAGTTATGAGTCGCCAACCCCAGCATCTGGGTCAGGTAGCTCATCGTGGTTTCGGGCGTGTAGGACTGCCAGTTGGTGGTGGTCGTAAAGGACACGGCGGTGTTCCAGGCGAGGTCCGGCGCGACCCCGGCAAGGTGCTGCGGGTTCCAGGGCAGGTGCCCTTGCAGGCGCTCGACGAGATAGGTGAGCACGAGCGTGCAGGCGCTAAAAGTGAGCATGGCAACGAGGTACTCGGTCCAGCGCATTTCTTCGTCGGCGCGAATGCCGGTGGCGCGGTAGAGGAGGCGTTCGACGGGCGCGAGCACCGGGTCGAGCCAGGTGCGGCGGCGCTCGCACACTGCCGTCAGGTAAGAGCCCATGGGCTTCGTCA
>CALMON010000061.1 GCA_937871785.1 uncultured Granulicella sp. | reverse complement strand
CCGGTTATCTGCTGCCGAACCAGAAATATAGCCGCCGCCATGCATATGGAGCACTGCGGGTTTTGCCATGCCCCGGACGGCGCCGGCCACGTACACGACAACGTCTGGTGCGCCCTTTGGTCCTGGAATGTTGCGCTGCAACACCTCCGGAGCCAGTAACATGGGCCGGCTTCGCGCCTTGGCGGCCACGCGTACCTGCGGAAGCGTCGTGGCGGTCAGGGGTGGCGGAAGGCCTCGGGCCAGAGCCGCTTCCAGCGTCGGACGAAACTCCGGGTTGACTAGTTGAAGCGGGTCGGTGGACACCGCGCCGAGGGCCGTATTTCCCATGAAGAAGCCCGACAAAGCCGATACTGCCGCCACGTCGATGCCGCCCTTGATGACTTTGCGCCGAGTTGTAATCATGCCGTTGCACTCCCTTTCCTTCGTGCTTTCGACTTGCCAATGGCTCGCGACCGTCTCGCGTTCTCAGCCGCCGGTACCTTGATCGCTTGCAACACCTGTCGAGTGAGCTGGTTGACATACGCCTGAGTCAGAGGGCGAAAGCCCAACAACAGCCGATAGTACAGCGGGCCGAGCAGCATATCGACCACGATTTCAGAGTCCAGATCGCTACGAAACTCACCGGACGCCTTGCCTTGTTCAATTTCAGCGATAGACTGCACGCGACGCATGCGAACATGATCGTGCAAGTCCTGCAGCAGTTTCGGGTCGCTCTGCCCTTCCGCGATCAGGTCCGCCATGACCTTGCCGAACAAGCCATTCAAGCTGGTGACCAAACGCCGCATCTTGGCGATAACGGCCGCTTCGATCGTGGTTGCAGGCGGCTTTCCAGGCTTCTCGGCGAGCCGCTCGTGGAACATAGCCATCAGCAAGACGGCTTTGCTGGGCCACCACTTATAAAGCGTCGGCTTCCCAATGTTTGCGCGTTTCGCAACGGTCTCCATCGTTAGGGAACGAGCAGAGGTCTCCTGCAACAGCTCATAAACCGCGTCCATGACGGCGGTGTGCGATCGTGCAGCCTTGCTGGGCGGACGCCCCATCCGAGCAGCGCCGCCGACCTCAACCGCCGCTGATCGGCTGCGAAGTCCTCTCGCTTGATGCGCTAGTTCGAACATTGGTTTACATTACAGACTGGAAAGTTAAATCGCAAGCGGCGGTGACGGGAGGCTCCTAGATGCTTCAGCTTCGTCGGGCTGGTGCACTCGAATTCCTTGCAGGACTTGGGCAACGAGAGCGTCGGCATACGTTCGGCTGAGAGGCGGAAAGCCCAGGAGCAATCGGTAATATGCCGGACCGAAAAGCATGTCGACGACGAGTTCCGGATCGGTGCCGGGCAGGAACTCCCCCAAGCGTATGCCCTCTATAATTGCAATTACCGTCTGTGACCTGCGGTTGCAGATATGATCGTGAAGCTCTCGCAACAGCTTGGGATTGCTCTGACTTTCAGCAATCAGATCCGCCATCACCTTCCCGAACAGCCCGCTCAGATCGGTCACCACGCGTTGCATCTTGCGAAGAAGAGCGGCTTCCACTGTAGTCACTGAGGGGCTGTCCGGTTCATGCGCGAGCCGCTCGTGGAACATCGCCATCAGTAAAGCTGCCTTGGTCCGCCACCACCGATACAGAGTAGGCTTGCCTACCCCGGCCCGCTTTGCAATCGCTTCCATCGTCAGGTCGCGTGCGGATTTTTCCTGCAGCATGTTGTACACGGCATCCATGATGACGCTGTGAGCTTGGGCGGCCTTGCTGAGCGGACGCCCCATTCGAGGCTTCTGAACCAAATTCAACATAGATCGTTTCACCAGAAAGTTCTTTCGGCTATGGAAGAGGCGAGCCGATTATAGAACGTCGGATGAGGCTAAGTATCAGAGCGTCCGGTTCGTCATCATGAAATACCTCACCCCTCGGCACCTTAGGTAGCAAAATAGACAGACCACCTCATCCGGCCTGCTTTGGGATGCTCCGGGGGCGCAGCCTCCGCACTTCAGTGGTGCTCAGTACCCCGCATTTCCCTCGGCCGAGTTGCCCGGCTGGGCATTTCATACCTACCCGACTTAACGTTACGGACCGGCCAGAAATCTTCGTACAGACTATTGACAGTGTCTATTATCACGGCGCAGTATGGCTCCCATTCGCAATCAGGAGACAGCCATGTTAAAGAATCGTCGAGACCGCCGCAATCATCTGCAACCGTTACTCACCAAGGCGCTGTGCACACTCGCTGGTTCGGCCCTTGGCGTCTCGCTCCTCATCAGCGCACCTTCGGCGATGGCGCAGGCTGTCTCTAACGCCAAGATTCACGGCACCGTTACAGACAACACCGGCGCGGTGATTCCGAAGGCGACCATTGTTGCGACCCAGACCGAGCTTGGCCAAAGCGTCACGGCGATCGCGTCCGACTCAGGCGAATACATCCTGCCGAACCTGCCGGTGGGGGCCTATGTGATCAAGGTCACCGCGCCCGGGTTCCAGACCTACAGTCGCACCGGGATCGTGCTGCAGGTGTCGAACGACCTTGAAGTCCTTGTGCCCATGACGATCGGCTCGACCGACACGGTGGTTAACGTCGATGCGAGCGCAAGCCAGGTCCAGACCGAAGACAACTCGATCAACACCGTGGTCGACCAGGCACGAACGGTCGATCTTCCCCTAAACGGACGCAACGCCGCGAACCTGGTTCTGCTTTCAGGCAGCGCCGCGCCGACCGTCACGGGCCACGTGGCCTCCTCTTCCAGCTACGGCTCCATCGGCGTCAATGCCATCGGCGGCGCCGTCGCGATCTCCGTCGCCGGCGGCCAGTCGAACCAGCTCAACTTCCTGCTGGACGGCGGCGACAACAACGATCCGGCCTTCAACACCAACCTGCCATTTCCGTTCCCCGACGCCCTGCAGGAGTTCTCGGTGCAGACCACCGGGCTCGCGGCGCAGTACGGTCTCCACCCCAGCGGCACGGTCAACATCGTCACCAAATCGGGGACGAATCAATTCCACGGCGGCGTGTTCGAGTTCCTCCGCAACAACTACGCCAACGCGAGCAACCGCATCACCAGCCGGATCGACACGCTCAAGCGGAATCAGTACGGAGCCTACGTTGGCGGACCCATTCTGCACGACAAGCTGTTTTTCTTCGGCGGCTACCAGGGCACCGCGCTGCGCATCTCGCAAAGCAATACGGCCGTGATCCCCACGCCGAATCAGCTTGCGGGCAACTGGACCCCCTACTTCGCCGCGTCCCGCGCCGGTTCCAGCACCCTTTGTCAGTTTGCGACGAACGGAACCAACGGAACGCCCGCCGGCAACGGCACTGCCGTCACGAACGCGGCGTACGTCCGCTTGCTCGGTGCCGGGTTTGTGCTTGACCCCACCACAAACTGCACGGCCACCATTTCTCCCACGCTGTACAGCAAAGTTGCTCTGAACATTGCAAATATTTTGCCGACAGCCTCGACCTCGGACGAGCTCGGTGACGTTACCTATTCCACGCCGTACCCGCAGAGTGAGAATCAGTGGATCGGCCGTCTGGACCAGACCATTTCGCCTCGCCAGACCGTCTTCGCGCGCTACTTCATGACCAATTACGGCGCGACGGCGACGTTCAACGGCAACCTGCTCAACGCGGTCAACCCGGGCCTGATCGACCGCGACAAGACCCTGACCCTGGGCCACACGTTCGTCATCAATCCACAAACGACGAACTCGCTGCGCCTCACCGCCAACCGGCTCGCGGTGCAGCGCGGAGACGCAAACGACCTGCCCAACCTGGTCAAACTCGGCTCCAACTTCACCAATACCGAGCCCAACTACCTGTATCTGAACGTCATCGGCGGCTTCAACGCAGCCTGCGGTCCCTGCTCGCCCTTTGCGATTGTGACCAACCAGCTTCAGGCCACAAATGACCTTTCAATGGTACGCGGGAAGCACTTTTTCCAGGTCGGCTTCGACTATATCGACCAGCAGTACAACCAGAAGCATTTCAACAATGAAAATGGCTTCTTCACCTTCAGCGGCACCTACACGGGCTACTCGGTAGCCGACCTGCTGCTGGGCGCTCCCACGACCTTGACGCAGTCCAACGGTGGTGCCGGCGCGCTGCTGCACCTGCGCCAGAACTACTTCGGGTACTACGCGCAGGACACCTATCGGCTCACCAGCAAACTCGTTCTCAACTACGGCCTGCGCTGGGAACCGTGGTTCCCGGCGTACAACCGCGACAACCGCGGCCAAACCTTCTCGCAAGCCAACTTCAATGCGGGCACGACTTCCCAGGTCTTCACCAATGCGCCGGCGGGCCTGCTCTTTGTCGGAGACGCCGGAGTCGGCAACAGCATCGTGACCCGGAAGCTCGACAATTTTTCACCGCGCATCGGCTTTGCCTTCGACCCAACGGGAACGGGCAAGCAGAGTATCCGCGGTTCGTACGCTCTGCTGTTCGACGAGCCAGATACCGACCAGGCGCTAGAGTACACCAACTCTGGTGTTCCGTATGGCGGCGCTGTCAGTGTCGCGTTCAACAACACAACTTTCAAGCGTAACCTGGATAATCCCTACCAGGGAGTAACTGGGGGAAATCCCTTTCCTTCTCAATATCCGCCAACTTCGACCATTGCCTTCCCTGCCGCGAACATAGCCACTCAGGTCAATCCAGCGTCGGCAGGCCGCCCTTACATGAACCAGTACAACCTGAGTTACCAATACCAGGCACCCGCAAAGGTGCTGATCACAGCAAGCTACATCGGGACGCATACCGTTCACCTCTACGGCCTACTACCGTTGAACTATGCAACCTACTTCCCAGGAACGTCGACCGGATTCGCGGGATCCTGCGGTACCCTGACTCCGGTTCCCGCGGCTGGAACCGCATGTTCCACCACCAGCAACACGACCCAGCGGCTGAAGCTCTACCAGCAGACCGGCGGCACCGGAGCCGGTACCCGTTACGGCGCTTTCAACGCCTTCACCCCGTATGCCTCGGCAAACTACAACGGACTCATTCTGACGGCCAACCATCCCTTCTCAAACAACTTCACAGTGCTCGCAAACTACACCTATTCGAAATGCCTCTCCAACATCAACTTCTCCGGCGACACCAGCCCCGTCCCGCAGAATCCCGCGAACCTACAAGCCGAGTACGGGCACTGCAACTTCGACCTGACGCACAACTTCACCATTTCCGGTGTGGCTACCACACCCAGGTTTGGGAACCACCTTCTAAACCTAATTGCGGGCGGCTTTCAAGTGAGCCCCTTGTTCGGCTACCGGTCAGGGCTGCCGTTTACTATCACGGACGGAACCGACGTCTCGCTCACCGGCCTCGGGTCCGACCGTCCCAACCTCGTTCCCGGCGCACAGGTGTACAACCACAACTTCTTCCCAAATACCGCTTCGAAGTATCCGCAATGGTACAACAAAGCAGCCTTCACCCCCGCGGCTCTTGGAACGTTCGGCAATGAGCAACCGTTTTCTCTACGGGGGCCGGGGTACGCCAATCTTGACCTGGCGATCTCAAAGTTCTTCTCGTTGCGTGATCGTGCAAAACTGGAATTGCGCGGAGAAGCCTTCAACGCGCTCAACCACCCCAACTACTCTACCCCGACGAACTCGACTGCTATCGCTCCGCAACTCAGCACTCTGAACTCGGCCAACGCCGGTCTGATTACGAGTACAGCCAACGATTCGCGGCTTTTGCAAATTGCGGCAAAGATCACGTTTTAGGTGGAGCAAGCAGCATTGAGTAACAACGTTTCGTAAAGGAGAACCTATGGTGTTGAATCCGCCAGCGGTGGAGAGCGGCCGCAGCGAATGGGAGAGGAGCTGGTACATTGCGCTGCTTTCCACTCTCGGCATAGCCGTCTCGGTTATGCACACCTACACGCTGGGCGCATTGATGCCAGCTATCCACGCTTCAACCGGATGGACGCGATCGCAGATCTCCGTCGGGCCTATTCTGGTGAGCATAACCGGTATCATTTGCGCTCCTTTCTTGGGCGCCGCCATCGATCGCTACGGAACTCGCAGAGTCGCCCTTCCCGGGCTGGTCCTTTACTGCGCCGCCTTTTCCGCCCTGGGATTCACCGGGCCGAAGATGATTAGTTGGGAGATTGGATGGACCCTCGTCGGTCTCTTCTTTGTCCTGGTCAGCCCTACAGTTTGGACGGCCGCTGTCGTCGCGGAGTTCGACACGAGCCGCGGCAAAGCGATAGGCGTAGCTTTGGCGGGTACGGGCGTAGGTTCTATCTGCTTTCCTTATATCTCCACTCTTCTGCAGGAGCACTTTGGCTGGCGAGGCGCGTATGAATGGCTAGGCATGGGTGGGCTTCTGCTCTCCTTCCCGCTCATCTGGATCTTCTTCCGGAGTTCGCAAGACCGACTACGTATTTCTTCGTCGACTGCGATACTCCTGGATCGCAGCACGCTGTCCGGGGTACCTGTGCGGGAAGCCTTCCTCTCTCGCCGCTACCTGCAGATGGCGGTCGCCTGCCTGTGCGCCTCGACCGCCGGTGCGGCCATGGCCGTTCACTTTGTACCTATCGTCCGCGGCAACGGTCTTTCTCCCCACACGGCGGCGGCGGTCGCGGCCGGCATTGGGTTCTCCTCGATTGTTGGACGACTCTCGGGCGGCTACCTTCTGGATCGCGTGAGCGGCCCCCTCGTGGGCTTCATCTCCTGTGCTTTTGGAGTCCTGGTTGCCCCGGCGCTGCTCCTAAGCCATAGTGCGGGAGCAGGGTTATTTGGCGCGTGCATGGTCGGGTTGTCGGCGGGCATGGAAATTGCCGTTCTCGCCTACCTCATTCCGCGCTACTTCGGCGTACGCCACTACGGATTGCTCTTCGCTGTCATGAACGGCCTGGTCATCGTAGGTTTGGGCGTGGGTCCGTACCTCGGGGGGTACCTGTTCGACCGCTCAGGTAACTACAGGACGCTGCTTCTGCTCACGGTGCCTCTCTATCTGGCGAGCGCGATTCTATTTGGAACACTCGGGCGGCCCACCGATAGGAATTAGAAACATTTGTGAACGAAGAGAGCGTACCACCAGGAGAGGAAGTATGAGTGTGAACCAGACAATCCCTGAGATCAAGCCCGTAACACCGGCGAACGAGTTGGATCACATGGCTCATCTGCCAGCGAAACTCTCCTGCGACGTGGTGATCGTAGGGTACGGGCCGGTCGGCATGATGCAAGCCGCTCTCCTGGCCAAGCACGGGCTCAAAGTCATCGTGGTCGAGCGGTTTCCTCAGCGATATCCTCTCGGCCGAGCGGGTCACTTTGATGGCGAGACCTTCCGGGTTTTTCAGCATCTCGGGATTGCTGAAGACATGGAATTGCTAGTCCGGCCCATGCTGCAGTGGCAGCTTGTCACAGCTGAAATGGAAGTCTTGGCGACGATCAAGCTCGGCGAAAGCGGGGCGGGTTGGAAAGACAGCTATCTTAGCTATCAGCCCGAGTTCGAAGTCATCTTTGACGCAAAGGTTCGGGAACTGGGCGTGCGGGTTTTTATGGGGCTGAACGCGGTGGCCGTCGATCAAGACAAGGATTGTGTTCGGTTGACAGTCGCCGCCAGCGATGATGCCATTGGCGTTCCCGTGCCGGATAAGCACAAGGGCCAGAGCTGCGTCATCGAAGCGTCTTTCCTTCTGGCCGGGGACGGAGCAAATAGTTTCATTCGCGAAGCGCTTGGCATCTCACGCCGTGATCTCGGCTTTAAGGCGAACGACCAGCTGGTAATCGACTTCGAGCACAGCGATCCCGATCGTGACTTGCCTTCACTTCCAGAGGTATTCCAGATTCTCAACATCGAGCGCCCTACGTTGGCTGGCCGCTGGAGCGGCGGCCGTTTTTCACGGTGGGAGTTTCACCTGCGCGAAGGTGAAAGCCGGGCAGACCTGTCGAGCGAAGAAGTGGTCTGGAATTTTCTGGCCTCGTGGGGTGTTCATCCGGGAGACGGGAAAATCGCGCGTCACGCGGTCTACTCCTTCGAGAGCAAAATCGCTGAGCAATGGCGCGTTGGACGTGTACTACTCATCGGAGACGCCGCCCATACAATGCCTCCCTTTCGCGGGCAGGGTCTCTGCTCTGGCATTCGCGATGCGATCAACCTGTCCTGGAAACTCCCTGCCGTCCTTGCCGGCGAAGCAGCCATCGAGTTCCTCGACAGCTACCAGACCGAACGTGTTCCCCACGCCGAAGAGGTAATTTCGCTTTCGATGGCCTTTGGCAAAATGGTTTTGATGATGGATCCGGAAGAGGCTCGAAAACGCGATGAGATGTTCCGTGCAGGTCCCGCCCCTGTCGCGCCTCCCCTGCCGAGGCTCGGTAACGGTATCATTCGTTCCACCGACTCACCTCTCGCTCACAACTCGGACGGAAGGCCCTCCTTTCAGGCACGCGTAGCACACGGACGTCAAAAGGATCGATTAGATGAATTTCTAGAGCCAGGGTGGAGTATCGTCTCTCGTCACCCGGTAGACGTTTCCACTTTCAATGAAAGGCAACGACTTCTCATGACGAAGTTGAGGATCCAGGTGGCTCACGTCTCTAGGGGAGCCACTGCACAGTACATCGACATAGACGGCGAATACGATCTCCTATACCGCGATACAGGCAGAAAAGCCTTTCTGGTCAGGCCAGACTTTTATGTCTTCGGGTCCGTCATTCGAATGGAGGATCTGCCCTCGTTGATTGATGAGCTTGGCGAGTGTCTCACCAAGCATGGTTGGCAAGGTTTTGAAGAAAAGCGGTCAAGCGCGAGTCAAGCCGCAACGGCTCCTTGACTCGTCCCAGCCTGCAAACTGCCGTTCAGCGGAGACCATGTGGAATGGAGAAATGAAGATATCCGCTTCCCTCTGAACGCAGCCAAAGGATGTCACTGGCAACAATCACCGGATGCGGCCTGGGTAAGCTGAACGCCATGCGCGCGCATGCGCCGGCGCGAGTGCGCCCGAGGACCCGGGAAGAGTGGGACCAGGCCAACGTCCAGCTTGCAAAGGTGGCAACCCCCATGTCGGCAGCCGCAGCCGACGCTCTTCACGTAACCTGCACCGACGACCACCTGGGCGGCGTTCCCGTCGTGCGCGTTCGTCCCGCCAATTACAAACCGGGCAGAGCGATCATTCTCTACATGCACGGAGGAGCTTTTACCCTCCTTTCCGCAGCGAACACCTTGACTATTCCAGCGCTGGTCAGCACCTGCTCCAGCCCGAAACCAGTTCCTGGAGCAGGCAAGCCTACGCGGCGATCTCCGACCAGAAGAACTCCGACGTGGGGGGCGCGGGGAGGGGGGCGGCCCGCGGGCGGGGCGGCTCCGTCCGCCGCCGATCAGGCCGCCTGCCGCCCCTTCCTGGAGCGGCTGATCGCGCTCAGCCGCCCGCGCGCGCTCCTGGTCATGGGCGACAGCGCCGC
>CALMON010000060.1 GCA_937871785.1 uncultured Granulicella sp. | reverse complement strand
GTGTAGAACTCCGAGGTCGACGGAACATAAAAAAAATAGCCACTGTACACAGCCGTGATCATGTGCGTGCCCGGCGTCAGAGAACGGACGGTCAGGAAAGCGTTCCCGTTGAGGATAAACGACGTGCCGAGGCTGGTCGTTCCGTCATAAAAGGTAAAACTCCCGGTGGCCGCTGCCGTGCCTGTGGCCACGGCAACAGCGGTAAAGCCGATGGGCTGACCCTGCAACTGGCCGGTCAGGTTGGAGCTGATTGTGGAGGTGGTCGCGGTTACAGGGCGAACGGTGAGCGTAACAGGAGCGGAGGTGACCGCGGCGAAGTTGGTGTCGCCGTTGTAGGTCGCCGTGATCGTGGCGCCGTTTCCGAAGGAGCCGGTGTAGATGGCCATACCGTTGGTGAGATTGACGGTTGCGAACGCGAGCTGACCGTTGACGAACGTGATGCTGCCGGTCGGTGTGCCTGTGCCGGTGGCTGTGGTGACCGTGGCGGTCAACGTCGCCACGCTGAGTCCGGGAATCGACTGCGCGGACGTGAGTGTGATTGCTGCGGTTGGCTGCGTGATGGTGAGAGCGACGGGCGCCGACGTGACCGACGCGTTGTTGGCGTCGCCTGAGTAGACGGCCGTCAGCGAGTGCGGGCCGGCAGCCAGGTTCGTGGCAAAGGTGGCTACGCCGTTGGTGAGGGTGGCTGTGTTGACCTTGATCTTGTCGACCAGAAAATTGACGGTGCCGGTGACGGCCGGGCCGCCCGCTGCGGGCGTAATCGTCGAGGTGAAGGCGAGGGGCTGGTTGATCTGCGTCGTTGTGGGCGTCGCCTGGACCGTGACCGTCGGCGTGTAGCCCTGCACGGTCTGGGTTTGGGCTGCGGTGGTGATGCCGGCAAAGGTGCCATCGCCGCTGTATGTCGCGGTGATGCTATGCGCGCCTATGGCTAAGGCCGAGGTGGCGAAGGTGGCAGCCCCTTTGCTCAGGGTCGCGGTGCCGAGCGTCGACGTGCCGTCGTTGAACGTTACGGTGCCGGACGGCGTGGCCGTGGTGCCTGTGGGCGCGACGACCGTGACGTTGAAGGCGGCCGGGGTGCCGATCAGAACGCTGGCATTCGCTAAGCTGAGTGTGACGGTGGGTGAAGGAAGAAAAACGGCGCTCAACGTGCCGGCGATGGAGGTGCTTGCGTCGTAGACGGTGTCGGCTCCGTAGCTGGCCACCACGGTGTAGGTGCCGGCGGTCGCAGGAGCGGTGGTGTTGAGCGTGGCGGTGCCGGTGGCGTCGAGTGTCGCCGTTCCGGCTACCGTCGCGGGCGTGGTGTTGGTATAGGAGAACGTGACGGTACCGGTGGGTACGGGAGTCGTTTGCGTGAGCCCGGCAACCTTGGCGCTGAGGGTGAGCGCCTTGCCGATACCGGTGGAGCCTGAGGGAACGGTAAGGGTGGTCGTGGTCGGGGCGAGCACCTTGCTGAGCTTGGCAAAGAAGGGATGATTGCCCTGGCCGGTCGCGGTGGCGGTGTTGTAGGTGCCCGCCGTTCCGGCGAATACGGTGTCGGTCGTGGTGCCGGCGAAGTAGACGTTGTCGTTGCTGTCGAGCACCATGCCGCCGGCGGGGCTCACGCTATGGTCGGGGTAGGAGGGGTTGCCGAAGCGGGTCGAAAAGAGAAGTTTCGAAAGGTCGGCCGAGAAGGTGGAGATGAAGAGCTGGTTGCCGCCCTTATAGCCCTGCAGAGGATTGACCGTGGGGAAGTCCCCGCCACCGTCGTTCGAGCGGCCGTAGAGGTAGACCTGGCCCTTGCTGTCGAGACGAACGTTATACCCGACAGACTCCGCAGACCGGAAGCTCGGCCCATCGAGGAACGTGCCGGCAAGGACAGCGGTGCCGGTGGGATTGATCTTGACGAGAAAGGCGGAGTCGCAGTAATCGTAGGTGGATTGGGTGGCGTCGTAGTTGGGGCAGGCGGACTGGAAGCCCTTGGTGCCGACAGGAAAGGTGTGGTCGAACGTGAGGCCCGTCGCGAAGACGTTATTGCTGCTGTCGGCCTGCAGACCGATGACCTGATCTTCCGCGATGTTGGTGCCCTGCCTGCCGGAGCCGCCCAGGCGGGTAGACCAGGCAAGCGACGCGGCCCCGGCCTTGGTCGTATCGATGGCGGCAACGAAGCCGTCGCTGTTCTGGCAGGTGCCGTCGCCGTTGTTGATGGTGCAGGACTGCTTCAGAACGCCGGACGTGGTGGGTAGATTGGCGGCATTGCTGTAGCCGCCGATGAACGCGATGCCGTTCGAACCGACAGACATGGTTATTGGCTGCACGTTTATGTTCTTTACGATGTCGCCGAAGAAGGTGCCGTACAGGAGGGTGCGGCCGTCGTTCGAAAATTTGCTGAGCGCGGCACCATTGTCGTCAAAAGTTCCGCTGGGTGTGACTGTTTGGTAGCCACTGGTGGTCAGGCCGGGGTACTGCACGTTACCTCCGCCTGTGCCGTAGAGATCGACCGCCGGCCGTAGAGACGTTTGAACGTAGATGTACCAGTTACCGCTTGCATCGAGCGCCGTGGCGTACGGATACACAGGAAGCGTGCCGCCCAGATAGCTGGCGTACAGGAGGCTGGAGCCCGCGGCGTTGAGCTTTGCGAAAAACGCCTCCGGACCATTGATGGTGTACTCTGTGCCGCCGCCGTTATGAAAGTTGTTGCATTGCGACGTGGGGACGACAGGAGCCGGGCGGAAACCAGGCGACTGACCGGGACCGCAGAGGCTCTGGAAAGCGTCGGTGGTGATAGGAAAGTCGTTTGACGCGGTTTCGCCCAGCAGGTAGGCCACACCGGCGGAATCGACCGCAATGCTGCTGCCGGTTTCCAGACCGCCATGGCCGGAAAGGAACGTGGAGTAGATGAGCTTCGTGCCGTCCGGACTGAGCTTGGTGACAAAAGCGGAAGTGTAGTTGTTGCCATTGCAATACACGACATTGTTGGCCGCCGCGGTGCTGTTTGCGGGGCCGCAGATTGGCTGGTACGCGCCGGCGGTGGTGGGGAACTGCGTTTCGTTGGTGGTGCCGATGAGGTAGAGCGCGCCGGTGCTGTCGACGGTAATCTGGCTGACGTTGGTCTGGGCGATGCCATTGGCAAGTGTGCCGAGATAGATCAGCGTAGGGTCGATAACCAGCTCGCGGGTGTGGTCGTACGCGCCCAGGGTAAACGTCACATCCTGGTTGGCAGCAAGGGCAAAGGCGGCCTCGACCGGGACACGTTGGCCATCGACCGTCTGGTAGGCGACAGGTTTGTCGAAGCGAAAATCTTTGCCACGCGCGATGGGAAGCACCAGGTCGCCGTTGGCTTCTACCCGGGCCGACGTGCCTTCGAACTGCAGCTTTACGCTGGACGGGTCGGCCTCCGGCGCGACGACGAAGTCGTATTCGAGCTGGCCGGCATGGCCGTGGTAGCGGAGATCGACGCCAGGGTATACGGAGGCGAGACGCACGCCGCCGAAGGTAGGCACATCCTGCTGCCAGCGCGTGCGATCGTTGCCGCGCAGGTAGTTGACGGTGCCGCTCAAGGGCTGCTCGGGCGCGGCCGCCGGCGTAGCCGAGGCATTTGCCAGGTGCATGCGCACAGACGAGGAATCACTGAACTGCGGCTTACCGTGGGCTTCCTGCTTGTAGCTGCTGGTCTGGATAACGGCGTCGGCGCCGCTCAGGTAAACGGACGCCTGGGGGGTTCGCGCCAGGAACTGAACGCTCGGGTCGGTCTGGCCGCGGTTGGGCTCGAAGCTGAGCGGCAGATGCGCGTACGCGGAAGCAAGGCGAGGCGGCGGCACCGCTGCGGGCTCCTGCCTGGGCGAAGACCTTTGCTGAGCGGAAAGAGACGCGACGGAAAGTGCGAGGGCGAGTGTTCGTACAACAGCGGGCAGCGATCGGGTGAGAGGCATGTGTGGGCTCCTGACCTGAATGGCGCAGGGAGCCGACAAACCACGTCAGGGAAGCGGAAAATTCGTCAGACAGCGTCCCGAAGCGGCTGTGATCAGGATGCGGTCGAGTTGCTGTCGTGCCATGGGTCTTCGGCTATTTGGGCGGGTGGCCTGCCACTCGGAACAGGCGAAGCCCGGCGCGGCTCCCCAGCGCGATGGCCCCGGCCCGGTAGAGGAGCAACGCGAAAAGCACGACGACCGGCAGAACACGGTCCAAGCGCAGGATGGTCTGGTAGCTGAGCAGCGTAAGGTCGGCGTGGCGAAAAAAGACGAAGAGTCCCGGCAACCAGAGGATCGCTCCGATAGCGGCGACGGCTTTCTCGAAGCGATCGAATCGTCCACGAACCAGAAGCAAACCGACGATCGGGAACACGCCGGTGTAGTGATATTCCCACACAAGACCATAGCTGAGGAAAAGAATCAGCGACGTGGCCATCAGGGTAAGCAGAGCGGCTTCGAACCGGTCGGCACGGTCGCGAATGAGGGCGACCAGCAGAGACACTTCCACGCAAAGCAGCAATGGCACCCGGTACAAGGAGTTGGGCGTCGATGTGCGGAACAGGCCATCGAGCAGGGCCGGCAGGGAGTACACATCGACGTGCAGCAGGCGGTAGTCGGTGAAGCCCAGCATGCCCAGCCAATGGACGCCATTGTCCTGCATGTCGCGCGTGACGACCATACCGTTGGTGTAGACGTTCATGGTGGAGCGCACGACATCGAGATGGGTAAGCAGGAGCCAGCGCCGGGACCAGTCCGTTGCCGCCGGGTTGATGGCAGGTATGACGATCACCAGGAGCGAGAAGCCCAGGTACATGGCAAGGGCGCGCAGAGCGCTACGGCGGGTTTCCGGCAGCAGCAGAAGAAGCAGCAGCATGGGCAGAACGATGGGCTTCGAAAACAGGCTGAGCAGTAGACCGGCGAGCAGCATGGCTTCATTACGGCGGGTGCGGCCTACGGTGCGCATACTGTCCACTGCTGCGAAGATCAGCGCCACGGCCAGAACGATGACGGCTTGCACATTGCCTGAGTAGAGCAGGATGAAAGTCGGAAAGCCGCCGACGACCACCAGACCGACAACGGCGCGGCGCAGGGGGTCGGTACCTCTCCGGGCGATGACCCAGGCGGCGGCGACGAGCATCAGCATCGCGAGGACCGACCACACGGCGTAGGCCGTCCAGGGCTGGAACGCCATCAACACAGGCCCAAGGACCAGCACGATGCCGGGATGGTAGACGAGCCACGTAGCGCGCGGTCCGTAGGTGGAATGGAAGGTGTCGAACATGCTGCGGCCGTCGAGCAGGTTGCGCCAGCCGCGCTCGACGGGAAAAAAGTCGATGCCCTGCACGTGGGCGAAGGTGGTGTCGAAGTAGAAGCAGTTAAGCAAGCCGGTACGCAGCGAAACGAGCATGAACACAGCCCAAACGGCGGTGAAGATCAGGATGGCGAGCGCGCTTTGGCGACGTAGGTGGGGAGTCATGCGGGCTCGTGCCCCCGGCGAAACACAAACGTGCGCTGCACCGCAAAGCTGACGAAGCTGAGCAGAATATCCACGGTGATTTTGGAAACGAAAATATTCCAGCGGGCGTAGCGGTTGAGGGACCAGATGAGACTATAGCTAAGCCCGGCGATGGCGACGGCCAGGGCATAGTAGCGGGTCAACGCGCCCGGGACCGGGCCGCGATTGTGAAAGACGAACCGGCGGTTGAGCACGAAGTTGACTAGTGAGCTGAGGCGTCCGAAGAGGACGCTGGCCAGCAGATTGCCCGTGAGCGCGAAAGCCAGCGAAAAGCCCGCGAGGTCGAGCGCCGCTGCCACAATGGACGAAAAATAAAAGCGAAGCAGCACAAAGTAAATGCGCATGGAGTCGCGAAGCGGGTCGAAGTGGGATGACCGGTTGCCGTCGATGTAGACCGTGTCGATGGGAACTTCGATGACGCCGTGACCGGCGCGGCAGAGGTGGGAGAGCACCGTCATTTCGTACTCGTAGCGCTCACCTTCAAGCGGCAGCAGCTCCGGCAGCAGCGCAAAAGGAAAACCGCGCAGCCCGGTTTGCGTGTCCTGCAGCGAAACGCCGGTGACGACGCGAAAAAGCCTGCGAGTCAGCGTGTTGCCGAAGCGGCTGCGCAGGGGGACGGACGCCGAAAAGGTGCGCGCGCCGAGCACAACCTGGTGGGTGCGGAGAAGCGCGGCGGCCACGGCGACAATGTCGTGCACGGTGTGCTGGCCATCGGCGTCGGCGGTCACCAGACCGGTAAAGCCCCCGTTGGGGGTGACGGGCATCGTTAGAACCGCATTGATGCCGCTCTTGAGCGCCCGCCCTTTGCCGAGATTCACGCCATGCCGGACGGTGTGCGTGCGCGGAAACATCGCCGCGGTTTCGAGCGTCGCGAGCGAGTCGCTGTGATTGCCATCGTCGACAATGAGAACGGCGCCGATGCCCGCGTCGATGAGACCGGCAACGATCCCCACGAGTGCGGGTTCAGGCTTCCATGCTGGAATGAGCACAGCGAGGGAGCCGAGTTGGGCAGCTTCGTTCATGGGGGAAGGGGATGAAGTCCGGAGAGTGTCGCTCTGTCAGAGCGCGCTGGGACCGGCTGTTGTCGTGCCAGCATACCATCGGCTATGGGAAAATAAAGCTTAACCGATACCGTGCACCTGACAGCATTGAAAAACGATAAAAGGTTGAATGCGGCGCGCTGGGCTGTGCTGCTGGCGGTTCTGCTGGTCTATGCAAACTCGTTTCACAACGAGTTCCACTTCGACGACTTCCATACAGTAACGGACAACCCTGCCGTGCGCAGCCTGCACAACGTGCCGCGCTTTTTCACCGACGCCACGACCTTCAGCGTGTTGCCCGCCAATCGCACCTATCGGCCCGTTGTTTCGACGTCGCTTGCGATCGACTACATGCTTGGCCGCGGGTACAACCCGGTGTGGTTCCACATCGGCACATTTCTGCTCTTTCTGCTGCTGGTAGCCCTTCTTTGGAAGCTGTACGCACGGTTGATGGACGCCGTCGCACCGGGCGAAAGGAATGCGTGGCTGGCGCTGCTGGCAGCAGCCTGGTTTGGGCTGCACCCGGTGATGGCTGAAACCGTGAACTACGTCATCCAGCGCGGCGACCTGTATTGCACGCTGGGCTGCGTGGCGGCGCTTTACCTGTATACGCGCCGTACGCAAGGACCTGGCTGGCTGCGGACCTGGGTCTATCTTCTGCCGCTGGCGCTGGCTCTGCTTTCGAAGCCGCCCGCGGCCGTGTTTCCGGTACTGCTTTTCTTTTACGTGTTCTTCTTTGAGGCTGCGGAGCCGGGTACGCGCCTGCGACGCAGTGCGTTGGCGGCGGTGCCTTCCGCCATGTCGGTGGGTTTGTTGCTATGGCTGTCTTCCGCCATGACGCCGAAGACGTTCGCTCCTTCCATGATCTCGCCGGCCGACTACCGGTTGACCCAGCCCTTTGTGTGGCTGCGCTACGGCGCGGCGCTGATCCTGCCGCTGCACCTGAATGTCGATACTGACTTATCGCCGTTCACGACGCTGAACCTGCGAATGGTAGCCGGGCTGCTGTTCGTCGCGGCCTTGTGCACGGCCATCTATTTCACGTCGCGTCGACGCAGGCTCTACCCCGTAGCGTATGGATTGATCTGGTTTGCTGTGACGCAGCTCCCGACCTCGATGTATCCGCTTTCCGAAACGGAAAACGACCATCGCATGTTTTTCTCCTTCGTGGGGTTGATGCTTTCGGCGGTGTGGGGCGGAGCGGAACTCGTTCGCTGGGGCACGGCGTTCAGGTCCTCGTTGGCTCACGGCAGCGACGGCTCGCCGCTCCAGACGCGAGTCGCTCATCGCAAGTGGTTGCTGCCGGTAGCGACTGCCTTGTGTGTGCTCGCGCTGGCGGGGTACGCGTATGGCACGCATGTTCGCAACCAGGTGTGGCGGACCGAAGAGTCGCTATGGCTCGACGACGTGGTGAAGTCGCCGCATAACGGCCGCGGGCTGATGATTTACGGCCTCACGCAGATGAACAAGGGAGCGTACCCGGCGGCGCTCGACTACTTTATGCGCGCGCTTGCGTTCACGCCGAACTACGCGTCGCTCGAAGTAAACCTGGGTGTCGTGAATGGGCTGCTGGCGGATGCGGGTGACGGGACCCGGACGGCTGAGGCGGAAAAGCACTACCTGCGTGCGATCGACCTCACGCCCGGAGACGATTCGCCGCACGCCTTTTACGCCCGCTGGCTGGTGTTGCATGGGCGGGATGCGGAGGCGGCAGCCCAGGCGCGGCAGGCGGTCACGCTGAACCCCGCGCGGCCATTTGGGCACGAAGTCTTGATCCGAGCTGAAAGCGCTCTGGGCGATCTGCCGGCGACGCGTGAAGCGGCCCAGGCCACGCTCGCCGCTGTGCCGGGCGACGCGCTGGCGCTGCAGGCGATGAGTCATCCCGAAGCCGTGGCCGTCCGCGGAGCGAACAAGCCTTACTCGCCGGCCGACGCGCTTGTCGACCAGTCGCTGACCCAGGCGCGGGCAGGCAAGTTCAACGAGGCGATCGCCTCCGCGCGAGCGGCGTTGGCTCTTGATCCGCATTCTGCGGTGGCTTGGAACAACATCGGCGCGGCTTATGGCTCGCTTGGTCATTGGGACGAAGCCATTCACGCCGAGCAGGAAGCCGTAAGGCTGGACGGCTCGCTGCAGATCGCTCAAAACAATTTGACATGGTTCACGCAGCAAAAGAGCGCAGGCGCTGCGGCACCGCCACAAACCGCGATGGTGAAAGCCGGCGGCGCAACCACGGCGGCCGACCTGCTGAACGAGTCGTTAGCCCTGGCGCAGGCTGGCAGGTATGAGGACAGCAAAGCGGCCGCGCGCGCGGCGCTCCAGCTTGACCCAAAGCTGGCCGAAGCCTGGAACAACATTGCTGCGGCCAACGAAGCGGAGCATCATTGGGATGAGGCGATTGCCGCGGCGCAAAAAGCCGTGGCGTTGAAGCCCGACTTTCAACTGGCGAAGAACAATTTATCCTGGTCGCTCTCGCAGAAGCAACTGGGTGTTCGCTAGAGGTGCTTTCAAAACGGTGGCAGTCGCCTTGTTCTCGCTCCCGAATACGTTTGGGCTTCAGCCCAGACATCAAGACGCGGTGAGGAAGGGGGCATACCTCTGGGACCTTTCGTTCTGAACGCCGCGGAATCGTTTCTAAGGTCGACGCCCGGCAAAGCGCATACAAAATCGAAGGCGCAGGTCTCCACTTCCCAGGCCATTGCCGGGCATGAACGCTACAGTAGATAATGACGTGTTCAAGTGATCCAAGGTGACAGCATGCAGGACCCCCAGAACTCGATGGCCCCTAGTCGCAGAACCGCGCTGGCGATTGTCGCCACCATCCTGGCTGTGCCGGTGTTCTACGTGGCGACGCATCTGCGTTCTCCGCAGGCCGTGAGCGCCGCGCAGGGTTCGCCGGCACAGGCCGCCGGCAGTGCGGCAGACCTGCCTGAACTCGAGCATTTTGCCCTGTCGAATCCGACAGCAGCGAATCGCATCAATCTGTCGCAGGCGTACATCGGCAGGGGTATGATGTCGCGGGCATTACTGGTGCTGAATGCCCTGGTGGCCGATGAGCCGCAGAACGCGTTGGCATGGAACAACCTGTGCGTCGCTCACACCTTGCAGCAGGAATACAACGACGCGATCGGTGCTTGCGAAACGGGTGTGCGCGCGGACGGTTCGATGCAGTTGATCAAGAACAATCTGCGCTGGGCGCAGGATGAAAAAGCCAAGGTGCTGGTGGCGCTTTCCGAGGCCGCGCATACGCCTCCCTCAAAGCGTACGGCGGATTTTTATCTTGCAGACGGCCTGAATCACCTGCATGTGGGTGAATACGATCAGGCGCTCACGGACTGGCAGCTTTGTTTGCAGACCGATCCGCACAATAGCGCCGCCGAAAACAATATCGGCATGGTGCAAATGCTGCAGGCGCACTATGTGGAGGCTGAATCGAGCTTCCGCAAGGCGGTCGTGCTCGACCCTGCCAGCCAGCTTTCGCGAAACAATCTCGCCTGGGCGCAGCAGGCGCAAAGGCCGGCCGGGCGTTAGCTGTAGCCATTTACTGGAGTTGTAGTTCTACTCTGTACCACCGTCATCCTGAGCGAAGTGAAGGATCTGCTTTTCTCTCGGCATAGCGGATCAAGGAAGCAACTCCCTCGCGTTGCTCAGAATGACAATCTCCGGGTTATCGCTACAGGTGAACTGATCGAGAGCAGTTCTTCTGCAGCAAGCGCTTCTTTGTCCCAGGGCTGAAAGCCCGCTTCCTGCCGGCTTGAGGCGGAGCCCCGGTGTCGTGAATGGAGCATAGGAGAAGACAGGTTGACCGCAGCAGGCGATCGGATCGGAAGAGTGGTGTGGTTTACCGGCCTCAGTGGATCGGGCAAGACGACGCTCTGCCAGCAGCTCAAGCGCTCGCTTGAAGCGTTTGGAAGCAAGGTGGTCGTCCTCGACGGAGATGACTGCCGCAAGGGTTTCTGCTCCGATCTCGGCTTCAGCCACAAGGACCGCATGGAGAACGTGCGACGTATCGCGCATGTATCCGCTCTTCTTCAGCAACAAGGCTTTCACGTGCTGGTCGCGACCATTTCGCCTACGGAAGAGATACGGGCTGTTCCGCGAAGGATCGTCTCGAGACTGCTGGAAATCTTTGTGGACACGCCTTTGCACACCTGCGAAATGCGTGACGCCAAGGGCTTGTATGCGGCAGCCCGCAAAGGACAGATGCAAGGCGTCAGCGGCGTCGACGCGGCCTACGAGGCACCGCTGCACGCGCACCTCGTTTGCAGAACCGAGCACGAAAGTACACAGAGCAGTGTACGGAAGATTGTCGCCTGTCTTGGCTTGTAGTAAACACCGAATCAGGCGCTGTCTACAGCCAATCGGCGTGATGCTCCCAGCGAGTGGGTTTCAACGTGATGTATTGCGCAACTCGCGCCTTGTTGGAGTAGTTTGGAGAACTCGCATGCGGGAGCAAGTGATGCCAGATCACGAGATCTCCTGCTTTGGCGGCAATGGGCTTCAGCGTCAGCGTTCGGAGAGCTTCGTCGCGCGCGTGTACCCCCGCCGGCAAGCCACGCAACCAGCTTTTTAGCTGGCGATGAAACCCCGGCACGCAGCTGAAGGCGCCTTGATCTTCGTCGGTATCGGCGAGGTACAGGATGGCCTGCACCCCGAAACAATGCGGAGCCGCCAGCGTCGTATCCCAATGCAGGTGAGGTCCCGGAAACGGCCAGCCGGGACGCTCCGGAGGGTTGAACCCTCCTTGATCGATGCTGACCCAAAGATCTTTCCGGCCCCACAACTGCGCGAAGGCTTTCACCAGGCGTGGTGCATGTCGAGTGGCGTGGAAGGCGGGATCACGCAGCAAATCCACCCAGATGCTATGACCCTGCGGGTTGGCATACCAACTGGCCGGATCGAGCGGGTCTGCCTGGAGATAGCGGTAGATCGCCATCTCTGCCGCGCGTGCCTGTTCTGGAGTGACTGCCTGCTTGACGATCGCACACACTTGCTCGTGCCAATGGCGGAGTTCCGCTTCGGTAAGGCCTTCCGCATCATCAAGTCCGCGGATCTCCGCGCCTGGGCCTTTGCCGTCTGTCAGGAGAGCCGTGCGCAAACGAACAAGCGCCGCTTCATCCCTCCCGCTGTGACGCTCTGCTATCCACGCCTCGAACGCTTCAAAAGACGGTCGAACGGCATGCAGGTAGTGCAGCGTCTCTCTTATGCCCAGGCCCAGTCCAGCCAGCAAGGCAAAGTCCAGGTCTTCTCCAGCGGGTTGCGATGAGCTTGACGGATCGAGCGCACGTTTCCAGTACTCGTGTAAGTAGGGAAGGTTGAAAATACCTGGAATCTGTAACTCCGTTGCACTCAAGTCGGCTCCAAATTAATCAGGAAAAGATCGCCGGGGAATACGACAAACTTGCTTACTCGCGAACCCAACGTTTCATCCTTGGGTAAACAACATGACTGCTGGAAACCTCAGGAAAAGCGGGTGGGACAGGGCATTCCGTAAGACCGTACCACTGCAACAGGGGCACGCCGAAGTAACGCCCCGCGGAGAAGTTTTCAACAATCTGGGCGCCTCCGCCCTTATAGCCGTCAGGGTGAAAGACGGCAAGCGGGTCGATGCCGATCTGAAGTGCAGCCGCATACGACCACGCGATCGCAGCCATCTCCATCCCGGCGTCTGAACCCGCGTCCGCATCGCAAGTGCTGCGCTGCTGTTCTGTCATCACGGCGAGATGCCCGGCTTCGTGAAGCAGATCGCCCGGGTAGGTCAGTGCGGGAAGATCAACGAGCAGGACACCCTCGCGAATGGAAATGCCGGGGACAAACGTCCTGCTGCCGAGTTCGCAAAACTCGATTTTAAGACCGATGCGACGGAGGAAAGCGACGATCGCGTCAATCTCAGGCCGGGAAGTTTGCGTAGACATGTCAGGCGTTTGGCACAGAACTAGCGGAACCGCACCACGAAGCCGGCACCGAGTTGCAGGGTATTTTGACTGTTTGTGGAGGCGTTTGGAAATTGCGTACGGACGTAAGAGGCATCCAGCAGCCGAACGGCAAATCGATGGTTGAGCGCGTAGTCCACACCGCCGCCGGTTTGTAGCGCAAAAGCATTCGCATTGTTTTGCACGGCGTTGGGCGCGGGAAAGACACTGTCAAAGCCGTTCGACTCGCCGATGAGAGCCTCGCCATAAATCGAGAGTCTATGCGAAGCATGCCATCGATAGCGGGGCCCGAACACCACGGTGACGAGAGAAAGCGGCACCTGACTGCTGCCGAGCGAGTTGCTGTGTGCTCCACTGATCTTCGCGGCGAAGCCAAGTCCGTGATAGGCATTCACCCCCAGTTCGAGGGAACCGCCCTGCAGCCAACTATTCTCGGAGGTACTTGCCGCAAGGGAACGCTCGGCTGCGTAGGTGACCGCCAGGTCTAAACGCCCGGATGTTTGCGCACGCGCAAGAGCACTGCCGAAGAGGGCCGCTACCGCTATGCCGACGATGAAGCTGAACTTCTGCAAAACGCGATCTCCCTGAAAGCGCAGCGCATGGAACTTTATTCAACAATCACCGTAACCACGGTGCTGTGCTGAACGGTCGCTCCGTTGGTGCCGGCGCCAACCGCCGTCACCGTTACGCTGTAGCTCTGTTGCTGTTGCGTAAAGAAGCCATGACTTCCGCAACCGGCCAGCCCCAGTGAGCTGACCGTGAGCAGCAGCAAACCGCAGAGCGCCAGCGGGTTTCGTTTGCGGCGAAGACCGGCCCAAGGAAGGAAGATCAACGACAGCACGATGCCGCTTCCGCCAAATACTCCGAAGCTGCGGGAACCGGCGTGCTGTGCCGGAGCCTGAATACTCATCGTAAATGAAGCTGCGCTTGCGCCTGGTGTGGTGGACACGGGTGTGAATGTGACGACCGAACCCGTGGGTTGGCCCGTGGCGGAATACGTGATCGGGTATGGGAACGAAACACCGTTCAACGGAGCGAGGGTAAAACTGTACGTGGCGGTCTGGCCCGGGGTGACGGTTTGCAAAGCACCCCCAGGGCTGCTGGGCGAAAGCGCCAGAGCGAAATCGGAGTCCGTCTGGGCCAACGCTGGAGACGTGCTGGCGCTGAAGCTGGGGTCACCGGAGTAGACGGCGGTGATGGCGTACGTGCCCGCAGTGGAAAAGGACGTGGTGAGCGCGGCCAGACCGGAGGTGGACAGTTGCACCCCCGTGCCCAGCGCTATTCCGTTTGCGAAGAACTGGACAGACCCGGTAGGAGCGCCGCTTCCCGTGGGTTTCACCTGGGCGGTGAACGTGATGGGCTGGCCGACGACGGGCTGAACGATACTGGAGGCGATCACGGTGATCGTCGTCGCAGGCGTTCCGGTGCCCGTGAGCACTACGGTCTGATTGACCACGCCGTTGCCCCCGAAGGTAATCGATCCACTGCTCGCGCCAATGGCCGTCGGCGTGTAGGAAATGTTCTGATTGCAGCTTGCGCCGGCAGCCAGCGTAAACGGCGTGGCGCCGCAGTTGCCGGTACTCGAGCCGGAGGTTCCGGTGAAAGGCGCGAACGCTCCTGTGTACGTGACGTTTGTGACGGTAATCGCAGCCGTTCCGGTGTTCGAGACAGCCACTGCCTGCGGCGTGCTGGGGAGTCCGACAGCCTGCGCGGTGAACGTGAGCGAGCCGAGTGTTCCAGAGCGAACGCGCTGGTCGAGTGTGTCCGCGACCGCCAGATTCCCGAAGGCGTCCGGCGCAACCGTTCGTGGCGCGTTCAAAACGGCTGCGGTCGAAGGTCCACCATCGGCGGCGAAACCCTGCTGGCCGTTGCCGACAACCGTGGCGATCACGCCGCCGCCGAGTTGTCGGATGCGCTGGTTGTTCGTGTCCGCGATGTACACGTTACCCGCGGCGTCGACCGAAACACCGCTGGGCTTGGCCAGCGTAGCGGCGGTGGAGCTTGCGCCTTCTCCGGAGAAGCCGCCGGCAAACGTCGGCGTGCCTGAACCCGCGAGTGTGGTGATCGTGACGCCGGTGATCTGACGGATACGCTGGTTGTGGCGGTCGGCGATGTACACGGTGCCGCTCGCGTCTACGGCGACGCCTGTTGGAGAGTCCAGCGTCGCGGACGTCGCGGCGGCTCCATCGCCGGCGAAGCCTTGCTCCCCGGTGCCGGCGATGGTGGTAATCGTCGTTCCGGTAATCTTACGGACGCGCTGGTTATTGGTGTCGGCGATGTACACATTGCCGGCCGCATCGAGTGCCACCGCGCTAGGCAGGCTCAGCGCGGCGGCGGTAGCGGCCCCCGCGTCACCCGAAAAGCCCCGTGTCCCGGTTCCGGCAAGCGTGGTGATTGTTCCGGCCGTTACTTTGCGGATGCGGTTGTTGTGCGAGTCGGCGATGTAGAGTGTGCCGCTCGCGTCGACGGCGATACCGGTTGGCGTGTCGAGTTGGCCTGCGGTCGCCGCGGCTCCATCGCCCCCAAAACCGGCGATGCCCGTTCCTGCAACCACGGTGATGGCGCCTGTGGACTTCAGAACTTCGCGGATAACGTGATTGTTCGCATCGGCGATGAAGAGGTTTCCGCCTGCGTCGTAGGCAATGGCGCTTGGCGAAGCCAGGGTGGTGGCACTGCCCGTCCCGTTGCCGGCAAGGGTGCTGGTCGTGCGTGTGGGCGTGACGGTCAGAATGCCTTGCGCGTGCGCGTGCGCGGAAAGCGAGGTGGTTAGACCGCCTAAGAACAAGCTTGCCGCGAGAACGCAGAGCCCGGTTTTGAAGCCAGCGGGAAGGCTGCCCGTAGAAAGTACGTCCGCCTTCCCTTCTGTCGAGATGCTCGGACGAAGGATCACTGGAATCACGAATTGAGGCGACCTTCGCGGCTGTAAGCTCTTCATAAGATAAACATAAGTGCGACTTGCTGGTTCGCGTTCCTTAGCAAAGGTCCCCGTACTCCGGAAACAATTCGGGGGCGTCATCAAGATCAGTGAACCTTACGCGGGTACTGCCACGAGTAACGAGGCCAGCGTGCTTCGTGAAAAGACGCTAGTTGCGACTTGGAAAAATGCCCTGTAGGGCAATGATGTAGTTCACGACGAGGTAGGGCTGAAGATTGCTGTGGGGTTGGTTTCCACCCGCGAGTGAGATCATGTTGGAGGCCATAAGGGTACCGTCGTTTACTGTGGCGTAGTTGGGTGTACCGCCGCCTCCTCTTCCCGAACCCGAGTTCGCGGGATATCCAGCCGCCGGACTTGTGTTCGTCGCAGAAGCCGTACTGCCGTTCGAAAGCACACTGTGGGTGTGCAGGGGCATCTGGCCATTAAGGAGCGTGACGCTTTCCGAACCGGCAGCCTGGCCGATGGCGTAACTTCCGCCGCCGAGGAGGTTCCCCGCACCGACGATGACACGACCCGAAAGGTTGGGAAGGGCGAAGGTAGTCTGACCATTACCGCCGTAGTTGGTGCCGAGCAGGCTAAACAGCGCCGTGTTCTGGTTAATGGGAAGAAACTGGCCCTGACAAAAGGCATAGCCGCGGGGAGCAAAGTTACCGGCAAAAATACTGATGGAACCGAGTAGAACTTCGGACATGATCTCCTGCTCCTCTTCCTTCTGATCGAGGCGAGAGTAACGCGCCTATTGTGATGATGCAGCGAATAGCAACCTGAACGAACCATGCATTCGCAGCGGTTGCAATTGCCAGCATGCCGCTTCCAGCCTGTCGAACACCTTATAACCCTTGCTGCCCACCCCTGGTTCTAGGAGATGGACTTACGCTGAGACAAAACGAGGAGCGTGCCGGCGAGTTCGTCATTTGCGGGGCGCTGCCGGTGTAGTCAGCTCTTACCTCCGGCTCGGCGAAAGCTGCGGCCAGGTGATAGTCTCCGGGAGCTATGTGGCTGGCATGGACTCGAAAGCGAAGTTGGTAGTAGCCGTTGGGGAGCGGTGTTACCGGAGTATCGGCGCCCGGAATGCCCAGGGCTCGCAGGGGACGCGCCTGCAGTTTCAAGCCGTGTTCCTGGCGAAGGTCGATGCGATCCTGATCGGCACGCAAGAACATCAGTGTGAGGTCGTGAAGCCCAGCGACCCCACCGGCGTTATCGAAAGCGGGGTTCCATGCGAACGTGACGATGTCGCCCTCCGCAACCGCGGCGCAGGTGCCTTCAGACATCGCCACAGTCTTGGGAGGACCGGGAGCCGTTGGAGCCACCACCGTGCTCTGCGATTCCTGGGCCGTGAGCCCGAGGGCGCCGGTCGTCAGCCATAGCGTTAGCGCAGCTTTCGCTTTGATTGTCATCACCTTTTCCTCATCGAGAGCAGCCTTGAACAGCGGCAATCTACTGGCAGGCGACACGAATTTGCATCGCATCGAACGGATTAGAGTTTGTGTCGGAAACTTCAACGAACGAGATCCGATCGCCCGCGAAGATGGCCTGAGTTGCCGAACTGGTGCAAAAGCTGCTGCCACCCGCGGGGATGGCGACGCTGCAGGAGAGGCTGGTTGCCGTACCGTTGCGGTATACCGACCACACCATTGTGTTTGCCGCCAGTGCTACATTTTGGGCCATATCGTTTTGGCCGCTCACCTGAAATCCTTGCAGCGTGCAAGCGATCGGCGAGGTAGCCGCGTCGGAGACAGCCCCATTAGGCGAGTAGCTCGTGCCACTTTGCCCGCTAAAGACAGGATTATAGAAGTCCTGAGAGCCGGCATTGTTTACGCCGAGCACCCACTGGAAGCTGTTTGCAGCACTCGTGCCAGCAGTGGGGAAGTTGATGGTGAGGGCACCGCTGGCCGAACTGTACGTGGCGGACGGAGTCGCATTGTTCGCTGTCGTGGTAACGCCGGAGACAACCGTCGGAAAGTTTACGCTCAGGCTCGTCCCGGTAAGAGTGGCTGACCCTGTGGTGCCGTTGTTGTTGACGTAGTTGACCGAGCCAACAGTGCCTGTGGCTCCCGTGGCGCCCGTGGCGCCGGATGCGCCGGTCGCTCCCGTAATGCCGGTCGAGCCGGCATTACCCGTGTTCCCGGTGGAGCCGTTCGAGCCAACAGTACCTGTATTGCCGGCAACACCGGTGGCGCCGATGAGGCCCGTGCTACCCGTAGACCCGGTCGAGCCCGTAACGCCGGTAGCTCCCGTGAAGCCCGTCGAACCTGCCACGCCGGTTGCACCGATGAGGCCTGTGCTTCCTGTAGTTCCGGTAGAACCTGTGAAGCCGGTTGCGCCCGTCGCGCCCGTAAAGCCTGTTGCGCCGGCGACACCGGTTGAGCCGACGAGGCCTGTGCCTCC
>CALMON010000059.1:14257-19875 GCA_937871785.1 uncultured Granulicella sp. | reverse complement strand
TGCTCGGGGCCTTGGGTCACCTGCCGTGCGGGGCTGCGGGCTGGGGGGACGGCCTCGCATCGAGGGCTCCCGGGGGAACGACCGCCGCGCCATAGCGTGCGCGCGGCAAAAGAAGAAATGCGATCCGCTCCGGGAACCGGTGCCCAAGGGGCGAAGAGCAAAGGTGAAGTGCCCCTTTTCTCCCCTTGAGCCGGCGGCAGTTGGCCGCGCGTTTTGTTCCCCGTTTCGAAGCTAACCCAGATTCTCACCGCTTGATGCGCGGTCCTATCCCACGGGTGGCGGTCACGGTACGTCTTCCGTGCACGGTCCAACTCCCCCATCCGGGGGAGGCGGTCCCCCAACCGGAGCGGCGGCCCGCGTAAAATAAAGGCATGTCGATTGACTTCAACGCTCCGCTCGCCGTTTCCGATCCCGAAATCGCGCAACAGGTCCAGAACGAGATTCGCCGGCAGCATGAGGGCCTGGAGATGATCGCGAGCGAAAATTTCGTGTCGCGCGCGGTGCTCGAAGCCGCCGGAACGGTATTTACCAACAAATACGCGGAAGGCTACCCCGGCAAGCGCTACTACGGCGGCTGCGAGTACGCCGACATCGTCGAAGACCTGGCCCGCAGCCGCGCCAAGGAGTTGTTCGGCGCCGACCACGTCAACGTGCAGCCGCACTCCGGCTCGCAGGCCAACGCGGCCGCCTATATGACGCTGATTCAACCCGGCGACACGATTCTGGGGCTCGATTTAGCCAACGGCGGACACCTGACGCACGGCCACAAGCTCAATTTTTCCGGCAAGCTGTATAAGGTGGCCAGCTACAAGGTGGAGCAAGGCACCGAAACGATCGACTACGACAAGCTGGAAGCCCAGGCCGTGGCCGAAAAGCCCAAGCTGCTGATCGGCGGCGGCTCGGCCTACCCGCGGCAGTTCGACTTTGCGCGCATGAGGGCAATCGCCGACAAGGTGGGCGCCTACTTGCTGGTGGATATGGCGCATTTTGCCGGCCTGGTCGCCGGCGGCGCGCACCCTTCACCCGTGCCGCACGCGCACGTAGTCACCACGACCACGCACAAAACGCTGCGCGGCCCGCGCTCCGGCATGATCCTGTGCGAAGCGCAGTTCGCCGCCGGCGTTGACCGCTCCGTCTTCCCCGGGCAGCAGGGCGGACCGCTGGTTCACGTGATCGCCGGCAAGGCCGTCGCGTTTCGCGAAGCGCTGCAGCCGGACTTCCGCCTTTACGCCGCGCAAACGGTCGCGAACGCGAAGGCGCTGGGCGAAGCAATGCAGGCCGAAGGTTTCCGCCTGGTTTCAGGCGGTACGGACACGCACTTGATTCTGGTGGACGTGTTCGGCTGGGCCGGTCCGGGAGGCGCGGGGATGCTGGGCTCGGAGGCTGAAAACGCGCTGCACGCGGCTGGCATCACGACCAACAAGAACGCCATTCCGTTCGACACCAACCCACCGATGAAGCCCAGCGGCATTCGCCTGGGAACGCCCGCTCTCACCACCCGCGGCATGAAGGAAACGGAGATGCGCCTGATCGCCCACTGGATCTGCGAAGCTCTTTCGCACCGCGACGACGCCGCTACACTGGCGCAGATCAAGGGAGAAGTCGGCGAGTTGGCCGAGCAGTTTCCGCTGTACGGCTTCCTGCGCGGGTAGAGTGGTCGCGTCGAATGACGCCCTCTGCGGAGACTGCGCGACGAGAACTGAGAAGGCTTCGCGTAGAGTAAGGGCATGAGTCTGCGTCGCCTCGCTCCTGCCCTCATCCTGTTCGTCCTCACGGCGTCCGCCCAGCGGCAGCGGCCTGCCAACGCCGCCGCGACGCCCGCTCCCGGAGCCCCCGCGACCCCGGCAAACACGCCCAAGCAGCCCACCGACCCCGCCGCGACCAAGAACCCGCTGCCCGCCGACAAGTCCGTCGCCCAAACCGTCGCCGTCAACGGCAGGACGCTGCACTACTCCGCCACCGTCGGCACCATCACGCTTCGATCCCGCGACGACAAGCCTACCGGCGAAGTCACCTACGTCGCCTACACGCTCGACCGCGCCAAGGGCGAGCCTGCCCGCCCCGTGACGTTCGCACTAAACGGCGGCCCAGGCGCGTCGTCGGTCTACCTGAACCTCGGCGCGTTCGGCCCCAAGCACATCCCGTTCGCCAACCAGGGCGACTCGCCTTCAGACCCCGCGACCCTGACCGACAACCCCGGCACCTGGCTCGACTTCACCGACCTCGTCTTCATCGACCCCATCGGCACCGGATTTTCGCGGTCGCTCGTCGACGAAGCGGAAACCAAGAAGCTCTTCTACGGCCCGACGCCCGACATGGAATACCTGTCGCTGGTCATCTACAAATGGCTCGTGCAAAACGACCGCCTGCTGGATAAGAAATACCTCGTCGGCGAAAGCTACGGCGGCTATCGCGGGCCGCGCATGACGCACTACCTGCAAGCCACGCTTGGCGTCGCGATGAACGGGCTCGTGCTGGTGAGCCCGTACCTGAATCCGGAG
Source organism: uncultured Granulicella sp. (assembly GCA_937871785.1). GTDB lineage: Bacteria > Acidobacteriota > Terriglobia > Terriglobales > Acidobacteriaceae > Granulicella. The sequence goes on along the minus strand of CALMON010000059.1, from coordinate 17,374 downwards.
TTCGGCGACGGCAACCTGTCGCCCATTCCGTGGATGATCACGCTGCCCTCGATCACCGCGGCGCACTTGGAAGCGACCGGCAAGCTCACCCCCGAAGCCATGCAGGGGGTGATCGCCTACACGCGCGGCGACTATGCCAGCGCCCTGCTGAAGGGCCGCAGCGACCCCGCCGCCACGCAGGCCATGATCGCCCGAGTGACCGAGATGACCGGGCTCGACCCGACATTTGTAAAGTACGCCGGGGGCCGGCTTGAAACCGGGGCCTACCTGCGCGAAGTGCATCGCTCGCAAGGGCTTATCGGCTCGGTGTACGACTCGAACGTCACCGCGCCCGACCCTTTTCCGTATGCCGCCGAGCAGCAGTCGAGCGACCCCATTCTCGAAAGCATCATCGCGCCCAGCACGACCGCCATGGTGGACTTCGTGACCCGCACCGTGGGTTGGAAAACCGATGCGCGCTACAACGCGCTTTCCTATGACGTAAACCGCCAGTGGGACCGGCAGACCGACCTGCGCCGCGGCGCCGTGGCCGACCTGCGCGAAGCGATCGCCGCCGACCCGAAGCTGCGGGTGCTGATCGTCCATGGCTGGAACGATCTGTCGTGCGCCTTCATGGGTTCGGTGCTTTCGGTCGACCAGATGCCGGTGCTGTTTGGCCAGGGCGACCCCACCCGCGTCAGCGTCAACGAGTTTCCCGGAGGGCACATGTTCTACACCCGCCCAGCCAACCAGGCAGGCCTGCATGCGCTCGCCGCAACGATGGTGGCGACGCACTGACCGGAGCAAATGGCTAAGTAGCCCTCCCCCGGAGACAGGGGAGGGCCTTACTCTTCGCCGACTTTGAGCACGGCCAGGAACGCTTCCTGCGGAATGTCGACCTTGCCGATCCGCTTCATGCGCTTCTTGCCTTCTTTCTGCTTATCGAGCAGCTTCTTTTTACGGCTGATGTCGCCACCATAGCACTTGGCGATGACGTTTTTGCGAATCGCCGTGACCGTCGAGCGCGCGATGACCTTGGAGCCGATCGCGGCCTGGATGGCGACTTCGAACATCTGGCGCGGGATGAGTTCGCGCATCTTTTCGACTAAGAGCTTGCCTCGGTCGTAGGCGGCGTCGCGATGCACGATCAGCGAAAGTGCATCCACCGGGTCGCCGCCGATCAGGATGTCCATCTTGACCATCGGCGACACCCACGTTCCGGCAAGCTGGTAGTCGAGCGACGCGTAGCCGCGCGACACCGACTTGAGGCGATCGTAAAAGTCGAGCACAATCTCGTTCAACGGCAGCTCGTAGGTGAGCATCACGCGCGTTTCGCTCACGTACTCAATGTTCTGCTGGCGGCCGCGCTTGTCTTCGACCAGCTTCAGGATGTTGCCGACATATTCTTCATTCGTCAGGATCTTGGCCGTAATCACGGGCTCTTCGATAAGCTCGATTTCGGTCGGGTCGGGCCAGCGCGAGGGGTTATCGACGACCAGCTCGCGGCCATCGGTCATCGTGATCTTGTATTGCACGCCGGGCGCGGTGGTGATGAGGTCGAGATTGTATTCGCGCTCCAGCCGCTCTTGAATGATTTCCAGATGCAGCAGCCCGAGGAAGCCGCAACGGAAGCCGAAGCCGAGCGCGACGGAGCTTTCCGGCTCGAAGTTGAAGCTGGCGTCGTTCAACCGCAGCTTTTCAAGCGCGTCGCGCAGCATGCCGTGCTCATGCGAGTCGACCGTGTAGAGCCCGGCGAAGACCATGCTCTTGATGTCTTCAAAGCCCGGCAGCGCGGCGGCGCAGGGACGGTCGACATGCGTGATGGTGTCGCCGACTTTCGTGTCCGCGACGTTCTTGATGGTTGCGACGAAGAAGCCGACTTCGCCCGCAGACAGCTCTTCCATAGGCACGGGCTTGGGAGTCATCACGCCCATGGAGTCGACGTCGAACTGACGGCCGTTCGACATGATTTTGATGCGGTCGCCCTTGCGCAGGCGGCCGTTGATGATGCGCGCGAGCACGATAACGCCGCGGTAGGCGTCGAACCAGCTATCGAAAATAAGCGCCTGCAAAGGCGCGTCGGCGTCGCCCTGCGGCGGTGGCAGCAGGTTGACGACGGCTTCAAGAATCGCCTCGACATGAAGGCCCGTCTTGGCCGAAACGGCAACGGCATCCGACGCCGGGAGCCCGACAGACTTTTCGATCATCGCCTTGGTGCGCTCGATGTCGGCCGAAGGCAGATCGATCTTGTTGATGACCGGGATGATTTCAAGCCCGTTCGAGATGGCCAGGTATGCGTTGGCCAGCGTTTGCGCTTCCACACCCTGCGACGCGTCGACCACCAGCAAAGCGCCTTCGCAGCTTGCCAGCGAACGCGACACTTCATAGCTGAAATCGACGTGGCCCGGCGTATCGATCAGGTTCATCTGATACGTTTCGCCGTCCTGCGCCTGGTACATCATGCGCACGGTGTGAGCTTTGATGGTGATGCCGCGCTCGCGCTCGAGGTCCATGGCGTCGAGCACCTGGGCCTGCATTTCGCGCGCGGTCAGCGACCCGGTCATCTCCAGCAGACGGTCCGAAAGCGTGGACTTACCGTGGTCGATGTGCGCGATGATCGCGAAATTTCGTATGTGATTCGGGTCCATGCTGTCCAGCGAGCGCCCGTGTTTGCCCCTTGTCAGCGGCGGCGTTCGAATCTATAGGCTAACACCGCACTTTGCTGGACGGGACTGCGCTGCGATGGACCAAACGCCCGGGGCTATTCGGCTCCGAGCTCTTTGGCCGCGCGCAGCCAGTCGTCGTGATGCGATCCATGGTGGCCGCCGCGCTCTTCCCAGTACTTGTGCGCAAGCTGGGCGATCTCATCGTGCGTGGGAGCTTTCTTCTGCTTCGTCGCTTCAGGAGCGGCTGCTTCCGCCTTGACGGCAGGCACCTTGTTTGCGGCAATCTTCTTCGCGGCCGTTTTTGCCGCGGGTTTCGGTTCCGTTGCCACTGCTTTTTTTGCCGCTGCCTTCTTGGTTGCCATGCATCCTCCTGCGGGGTGGCTGCTTGCGCAGCGCTCCGGGTCAACGTCCCGTTTAGAGTACCGCGACGAGCCCGCGGATGCCTGCGGGGTAACACATTGTGCACAAATAT
>CALMON010000059.1:0-14157 GCA_937871785.1 uncultured Granulicella sp. | reverse complement strand
AACGAACGGTACAATAAGCAAGGCTATGACGATCGCCCCCATACCGAACGCTCGCCGGCAAACGCTGCGAGGGCACAAGGCTCTATGGTCCCCTGCCCTGCGCCGCCGTGCTCTTCAGACCTGCGCCGTTCTTGGCGTATCCCTGACCCTGGCCTTTGCCGCGCGCGCCGAAGGCGCAGCCGCGGCCGGTCAGCAGACGGCCGCCACGCAGAGCGCTTCTCCGCAGACCGCCGGCCAGGCGACAGCCCAGCAGCTTCGCGAGCAGCAACTGATCAACCGCGCAGAAGCGGCGTATAAGTCTGGCGTGACGAACTATAACGCCGACCGTCTCGACGCCGCGCGGCTGGACTTCGACTTTGCCGTGGACACCATGCTTTCGAGCGGCATGGACCTCAAGAACGACCCGCAGCTTTCAGAAGAATTCGAACGGCTGCTTTCGGCGATCAACTCGCTTGAAATGGACGCGCTGAAGCAGGGCAACGGCTTTTCGCCGAAGCTCGAAGCGGCTCCGGCGGAGGACGCCGAAGAGGTGACATTTGCGGCCGACCCGGAGCTGCTGGGCCGCGTCGCCGCTGAAGCCAAGACGACCTCGTCGGATTTGCCGCTGCCGGTCAACGAGTTCGTCGCGGGCTGGATCAATGCGTACACCAATTCCTCCGTGCGCCACGCTCACCTCGTTAGCTCGCTGCGCCGCGCGGGCAAATACAAGGACATGATCCAGCGCATTCTGCGCGAGCAGGGCGTTCCGCAGGATTTGATCTACCAGGCCATCACGGAATCCGGCTTTCAGCCGCAGGCGCTGAACCGCGGTTCCGGCGCCGGCGGCATGTGGCAGTTTATGCCCTTTGGGGGCTATGGCCTGGCACGCAACGGTTACTTCGACGAGCGCTTCGACCCGGAAAAGTCGACCATTGCGTACGCCAAGTACATGAAAGCGCTCTACAACCAGTTTGGCGACTGGTACCTGGCCATGGCTGCGTACGACTGGGGACCGGGCCGCGTACAGCACGTCGTCAGCCGCACGGGGTATGCCGATTACTGGGACATTTACCGCCACGGCAGCCTGCCGGCCGAAACCAAGGCCTACATCCCCAGCGTGATCGCCGCGATCATTATGGCGAAGAACCCCGCGCAATATGGCTTGACCGACCTGGTGCCGGACAAGCCCGTGCTTTCCGATAAGGTGACCACCAACTACGCGATCGACCTGAAGCTGGTGGCCGACGTGACCGGAGCGACGGTGCCGGAAATTGTCGCGATCAACCCGGCGCTGCTGCGGCTTTCCACACCGCGTGACCTGAGCTACGACCTCCACATCCCGCCGGGCACGGAGGCCGTGTACACCGAGCGGCTCAAGGATATTCCGGAAGACCGGCGCGCTACCTGGCGGTTCCACATCGTGAAGTCCGGGGAAACGCTGGATAGCATTTCCGCGAGCCTGCACGCGAAGCCGGCGGAAGTCGCCGAATATAACGAGGTCACCTCGGCCAAGCCGCTTGAAGTAGACGACGAGTTGGTGGTGCCGGTCGCTGGAGCGGCCTCGTCCGTGGCAACGCAGCAGCGCTACACGCTGCGCCGCGGGGATACGCTGGTGGAAGTGGCGGACCGCTTCGGCGTAACGGTGGAGCAGCTTCGCGACTGGAACGCGTTTGCGTCGGACCATGTCACACCCGGGCGGGCAATTTATGTCGCCGAGCCGGTCCGTCTCGCTCCCGGCACACACACGTCGCGCGGTCGCCACGGGCGCGGCGGCGGCAGTGGCGGCTCCTCGCGCGCGGCGCGCCGTGGCGGTGGCAGACCATCGCGTGCGAGCGCTTCCTCGCACGCCCGCACAGCCTTGCACGGCAGTTCCCGCTCGCACGGCACTTCCCGCTCGCACGGCGGTGCAGCGAAGCCGTCGTCGGGCGGAAGCCGGAAGCGGCATCGTTAGGGTTTGCCAGGGAGCGACTGCCAGCGGCCAGGTTCTCGTGCGGTTCTCGTGCAGTTCTCGTGCAGTTCTCGTGCAGTGTAGACCGCCGGTAGATGCAGGTCGCGCCTTCCGCGTTAAATCAAAGGCCACTACACCTGGAAGGAACCTGCCTCAGCCCAGGGGTGCCGGCGTGGGCGTATTGCGCGGCGAAAACACCCCGGCGAAGCTGCCACGGTACGCATACAGCAGAACGGCTTCCAGCAAGGCGAGAAACAGCCCCGCGCCGATGCCCTTGCCGCCGGTAAACAGGCTGTGAAAGAGCAGGATGTTGATCGTCACGGGGCACAGAATGCAGAGCCCCAGCGGCAGCGTTCCGCCTGCGAGCACCAGCAGCCCGCCGAGCAGTTGAAAGGCTCCGATAAAGCTCATCCAGCCGCTAGTGTGCATAAGGATCGACCAGTCGCCGACCGGAGTCCCGGCGACGGGTGCCGGCATTGGCAAAAAGGGATGGAGGATGTTCGCGCCGAAGACGCAAAACGCGAGGCCAAGCAGGACACGGCAGACGAGCGCAACGATCTTCATGGGAGTATTCCCTCCGAAGTGGATTTCAAGTGGATTGTAGCCCGGGACGGCTGCCCTCTGTCCAACGAGGCTGCGTACACCGCCATGTCATGGGACAACCTCCGGCGCGTGAGAAAGTGCTCTTGCCCTGCCAAGCCTCGGCTGACACCGCAGTTGCACATCGGCTCCCCGGCACCGTAGCTTGTGGATATATGTCTTCTTCGCCGACGTCTTTTCCCTCACCGCCGCCTCGGTCGTCCCCTTCCCCTGAAGGGCTCACGCTTTCGCTCGACGGCCAGGTAGTCCTCGTCACGGGCGGGTCGCGCGGCATCGGCGCGGCGACGGTGCGGCTGTTTCGCCGCGCGGGAGCGCGCGTGGTGTTCAGTTACCTGACCGCGCAGGACAGGGCCGAGGCCCTGGTCACGGAGTGCGGCGGCCGCGAAGTTTGCCATGCGCTGCAACAGCCGCTCGACTCGGTGGCCGATGGGCAGGCGCTGATCGCCGCCGCGACGGCTGTTTTTGGGCACCTCGACGTTCTGGTGGTCAACCATGGGGTGTGGCCGGCGCACGATCAGCCCGTCGCATCCATGCCCGCCGAGCAGTGGCGCGGCACGCTCGGCATCAACCTCGACAGTGTCTTCGGTCTCGTGCAGGCGGGCGTAGCGCAGATGCTCGCGCAGCCGGAGCCCGCTGGCGGCAGCACCGGCAGACCTGTGAAAGGCCGCGTCATCCTGATCGCCAGCACCGCCGCGCAGCGCGGCGAGGCCTTTCACGCCGACTACGCGGCCAGCAAGGGCGCGTTGATTTCGCTGACCAAGAGCCTTTCGTCTGAGCTCGCGCCGCAGGGCATCCTGTGCAACTGCGTCGCTCCCGGCTGGGTGCGCACGGAAATGTCCGAGGCCGCGCTGCGCGACCCTGAAGTCGCCCGTAAAGCGCTTTCCTTCATCCCCCTGGGCCGCGCAGCCGACCCCGACGAGATCGCCGGGCCGGTGGTGTTTCTGTGCACGCCCTGGGCGGGCTTTATTTCAGGGGAAATCTTCAACGTCAACGGAGGAGCGGTTCTGGTGGGCTAACCCGGTTCACCCTGGACAAAGTTTTGAAGCCATAGGCAGACCTTCGCGCGTCCAACGAAGCGGAGAAACATTGTGCTGAAACTCGCCACACCCTTCCGCTTTGCCGGTGCCGTTCTGGCTGCGACCCTTGCCTTGCAGGCCGCGCCCAGGGCGCGCGCGCAGGCTTCGGCCCTGCCCAGCGCAAGCGCGCCGCAAGCCACCGGCGACGACCATGGCCGCAAGCTGCTCGACCTGATGGTGCAGGCTCTCGGCGGCGACAACTGGCTACACGTTCGCGACTGGGACATCCAGGGCCGCAGCGCCTCATTCTATAAAGGGAAGCCGAATGAAGGGGTTACGTCGTTTGAGGAGTTCCACCGCGCGGACCCGTTCGGCACGCGCATTGAAATTATCTCGAAGCTCGGCGTCATCTTTTCTACCGAGCATCGCGATATCGTGCTGGTGTACACACCGACCAGCGGATACGAGGTGACGTTCAAGGGCAAACGGGAGCTGCCCGCCGACATCCTTGCCGACAGCAAGCGCCGTCGCGAGCACAGCATCGACAACGTCATCAAGGTCTGGCTCAACGAGCCCGGCGTCGCGGTCGTGTATGAAGGCACGAGCCTGGTGGAGCGGCATTCCGCCGACAAGGTGACCGTGCTGAGTGCGAAGAACGACGCCGTGACGCTGGAGCTCGACCAGACCACGCACTTGCCGCTGCGGCGCACCTTTGAGTTTCGCAACGAAACCTACAAGGACCACGACGTGGACGTGGAGGAATACGACGACTACCATGCCGTGCAGGGCCTGCCGACCGCGCTGACCATTACACGCTCGCGCAACGGCGACATGGTCTCGCAACGCTTTTACACGAAGGTGACCTACAACCTGAATCTGCCCCCGACGCTGTTCGGCGCGGATCTCGTGCTCAAGAAAAAGAAATAGCGGTGGTATTCTGACCGTCGCATGAACGAGACGACCGAAGCTCCCCCCAGTGCCGCAAAAACGACCCTCGATATTGTCGAGATCATGGCGATTCTGCCGCATCGCTATCCGTTCCTGATGATCGACCGCGTGCTTGAGATGGAAGCCAGGGTGCGCGTGGTCGCGCTCAAAAACGTGTCGGTCAACGAGCCGCACTTTACGGGGCACTTTCCCGATTACCCGATCATGCCTGGCGTTCTGCAGATTGAAGCGATGGCGCAGGCCGGCGGGGCACTGCTGCTCACGGAGTTTTCCGCGGAAGAGCGCGAAGGCAAATTGATGGTGTTTACCGGCATCGACGAAGCTCGGTTTCGGCGTCCCGTTCTGCCGGGAGATCAGCTTCGCATCGAGGTGACGGTGGTCAACTGGCGCTCGCGGGCGGTAAAAATGAAAGGCATTTGCACAGTCGAGGGCAAGGTGGTGTCGGACGCCGTGTTTACGGCGCAACTGGTGCCGCGCGCGCGCAAGCCGGCGGAACCGGCCGCCGCCATGCCTGCGCCCACAACCGAAACTCCGGCTGTCGAGGTTGCAGCCGTCGAGACAGTCGCCCCATGATCGCGACGGCTCAGCCCGCCGACGGCGCAGGTCCTGCCATTCACCCTTCCGCCATCGTCGCGGAAGGGGCAGTGATCCCCGCGAGCTGCCGCATCGGTCCATTCTGCACAGTTGGCGCGAACGTGGTGCTGGGCGAGCGCTGCGAGTTGGTGTCGCACGTGGTGCTGGACGGCCACACGACCCTGGGCGACGGCAACAAGGTGTTCTCGTTCGCCTGTATCGGCATCGCCCCGCAAGACCTGAAGTATGCCGGTGAACCCACGCGGCTTGAGATCGGCGACGGCAACACCTTCCGCGAGTACGTAACGATTTCGCGCGGAACCGCAGGCGGAGGCGGCCTGACGCGCGTGGGCAGCGGCTGCCTCATTATGGCGTACACGCACATCGGGCACGACTCGACGATCGGCGACGGCTGCATCCTTGCCAACTCCGCCACCCTGGCGGGCCACGTGATCGTTGAAGATTTCGCGGTGGTCGGCGCGCTGTGCCCGGTGCACCAGTTCTGCCGCATCGGACGCTATAGCTACATCGGCGGCGGCACGACGATCACGCAGGACGTGCTGCCCTACTCGCTGACCTCGATCGAGCGTAACAACCATGCGTACGGTCTGAACAAGGTCGGGCTGCAGCGGCGCGGATTTACAGCGGAGCAGCTCCGCGAGCTCGGCACGGCCATGCGCCTGCTGACCAGCGGCAAACGCAACACGACGCAGGCGCTCGAAAGCATGGAAGCCATGCTGGCGGCCGGTGGCGGCAGTGAGCATGTGCGGTATCTGGCGGAGTTCGTAAGTGCAAGCGAACGCGGCGTGATCAAGTAGGTCCTATCGGCTTGGATATACTGAAGAAGCTACTTTGGCTGAGTGAGGCCTGCGAGCAGATTCGCGCCTTTCCAGAAGGGAAGAGCACTGCCGGATACGAGCTGCTGAAGGTGCAGCAGGAACGACAGCCTGCCTGCCGATTGCAAGCCGGCGCCCGCCGTGGGTGCCGCGTTTGAGGAGATACGATATGGGCGCAGTCGGGAACCGATCGCGTGATGTGCTCAGCCGGCCTTCAGGAAGCCGTGTACGTTCTGCACGCGCTTCAAAAGAAAACGCAGCGAACAAGTCAAAGCGACGTCGCCGTGGCTCGAGCCCGGCTACAGCAGTTGCTGCGCCTGCGTCATCAGGAGAGCCTTGGCTCATCACCGAGTTTGCGACCGTCTGGCAGGCGCTGGGCTACTCGGATGAAGAGGCGGCAAACCTCACGGCTCGTATGGAGCTGATGATGCAAATCGAATCGATTGTGGAATCCAACGGGCGGACGCAGGCCGCGGCCGCGGAAAAATGCGGGATTTCCCAACCACGAATGAATGACCTGCTTCGACACCGGGTAGACAAGTTTTCCATGGACGCCCTCGTAAACAGAGCGCCTGCGCTGGGTCGGCGGATCAACTTCGAACTTCTGGCAGCATGAGCGCGAGTCCCGCAGCACGCTTGAGGCTGGGCCTGATCGCCGGCAACGGCCGCTTCCCGTTTCTGCTGCTCGACGCTGCGCGCGCCCATGGTCTCGATGTCGTGGTGGCCGCGATCAAGGAAGAAACTGCCACGGAGATCGACACGCGCGCGGCGCGCGACCCGGAGCACATCCGCGTGCACTGGCTTTCGCTTGGCGAGCTATCGAAGCTCATCGACACCTTTCAGCGCGAAGGCATCACGCAGGCCGTGATGGCCGGGCAGGTGAAGCACAAGCAGATTTTTTCCGCCATTCGCCCCGATTGGCGGCTGGCCAAGCTGCTGCTCAACCTGCGCACGCGCTCGACCGACATGCTGCTGGGCGCGGTCGCCAGGGTGCTTGCCGATGAGGGCATCGAGCTGCTCTCGTCCACGCAGTTTCTGGAACCCATGCTGGCCACGGCCGGCGTGCTGACCGCACGCTCGCCGGACGCGGCCGAGCGCAACGACATTGGCTATGGCCTCGACGTCGCCCGCGGTATCGCCGGCTTCGATCTCGGGCAAACAGTGGTGATTGCCGCCGGGGCCTGCGTGGCCGTCGAGGCCATGGAAGGCACTGACGCTACCATCGCCCGCGCCGGGGCGCTTTTCCGCACCATGGAAGCGGAGGCCAGCACGCTGGCACGGCGGCTTACCGTGGTCAAGGTCGCCAAGCCGAAGCAGGACATGCGCTTCGACGTCCCCGTCGTCGGGCTGGCCACCATCGAAGCGATGAAGGCTGCGGGGGCCACGTGCCTTTGCGTAGAAGCCGACCGAACCCTGCTGTTCGACCGCGAAGCCATCGTGGCCGCGGCCGATGCCGCCGGGATGGCGATCGTCGCCGAACCCGTGTCCCCTCCGGCTGCCGATTGACACTGGCGTAAGATGGTCCGTATCGGCGCACGCTGACCTTCGAAGCGAGCCAGCCGCCAAGGAGATCCACCCCAAATGCTTCTGAAGAAACTGCTTGCCACCGCTGCGCTCTGCGGCCTTCTGGTTCCGGCCGCCGCTTTGGCTGCCGCGGTCGACACCCTGACCCCCGGCACCGCCGCGCCAAACTTCACCCTGCCCTCGCAGGAAGACAAGCCGGTTTCGCTGACCGACTACAAGGGCAAGTGGGTGGTGCTGTACTTTTACCCGAAGGACCAGACCAGCGGCTGCTCCAAGGAAGCACACAATTTTCAGCGCGACCTCCCCAAGTACGAAGCGCTCCATGCGGTCGTGCTCGGCGTGAGTCTCGATACGGTCGAAAGCCACAAGACCTGGTGCGCCAAGGATGGCTTCAGCTTCAAGCTGCTCGCCGACCCCGAGCACAAAACCATTGACGCCTACGGCGTTCCCGTAAAAACGGTGAACACGCCCAACGGTCCTCTCAGCATCGCCATGCGCCAGACCTACCTGATCTCGCCCGACGGGAAAATCATGAAGCAATGGGATGTCAAGGACATCGACGCACACAGCGCCGACGTTCTGGCCACCATCGAGTCGTCGAAGAAGTAGCCACGGCAGCATGTACGCAGAAACGCCCGGACCTCGTGAGAGGCTCGGGCGTTTTTGCTTGCCTGGAACGCGACTGCAAACCGCTTGGGACAATTACTTGGCGGACTTCTTGGCTGCCGACTTTTTGGCAGGTGCCTTCTTCGCAACAGCCTTCTTTGCCGGTGCCGCTGCTTTCTTCGCGACGGTTTTCTTTGCAGGAACCGCCGCCGCCTTCTTCGCGACAGCTTTCTTCGCCGGCGCCTTCTTTGCAGCGGTCTTCTTTGCAGGTGCCTTCTTGGTTGCCATGGTCGTACCTCTCATAGTTGATTTTTTAGTGCTTGTGCCCTTGTTGCCAACCGCCTTTTTAGGGGCAGCCATACCGCCGCGCAGAGCACGTGTTGACTTCGCGGCAGAACCTGAGATTTTTTTCGCGACAGACTTCTTTGCCGGAGCTTTCTTTGGGGAGGCCTTCTTCGCTGGAGCCTTTTTCGCAGGTGCCTTTTTGGCAGGAGCCTTTTTCGCGGGTGCCTTTTTAGCGGGGGCCGCCGGAGCAGATTTCGCTGCGATGGCTTTCACAGGAGCTCTCTTAGCAGGAGCGCTGGGGGCCGCCTGCTTAGCGACCGTCTTCTTGGCGGGAGCCTTTTTGGCTGGGGTCCTGCGCATGGAGTTCAGGGTTTCTTCCATGCTCGTCTCCGCTTCGTTCGGCACCGGCAGGGTGGACTCCTTCATGGGCGGCTCATAGGGGTCCATGGGCGTGGAAGGCTCCGCATACATTTCGGCGTCTTCGCCATGGGTGGTGCTCGGTGCGCTCAGAGGGTCGGCATCATCGGCTTCGTCGTCCGCCTCGTCATCAGCCCCGTCGAGGTCTTCTTCGTCGGCTTCGTCGTCGTCGGCTTCGTCATCATCGGCTTCGTCGTCATCGGCTTCGGTGTCGCTTTCCGCCGCGTCGCTTTCGTCCGCGCTGCTGTCTTCGGCGTTCGCGTCTTCATCGATCTTGGCGGTGTCCATGTCGGTGGAAGAGTCGTAGCTTTCTTCCTCTTCTTCGTCATCCTCATCGTCTTCGTCATCTTCATCGAGCCCGGCATGATCTTCGTCGTCTTCTTCGGTAAAGTCGTCGGCTGCCGACGCATACAGCTTGATCAACTCGTCATCCTGCATCATGCTTACTCTCCTGAGCGCCGACCGCGTGGCGTGCCCTGATCTGGTTCGAAGCGGTGTTCGAACGCTATACCTTTATGTTGGAACACAGCATCAGGATTACGCTTGCCGGGCACAAATAGCAAGCATTGTTTTTGGTGCAAGTTTCGCGAACACGATCGCGTGTGCGGCGCGGAACTCCGCTTCCCATTCGGTATGGCGCAAGCTGCTCCATTGCCGCGCTCCGACCCAGTAAGCACGGGCCAGATACCGCGCCGGAAACAGGTCGGGTTGCTCTACAAGCTCGGCAAAATGTTCCGGCCCCGCGGCGAACGCCGCCACACCATGAGCCACGGCCCCGGTGAGATCGAGCAGCACAAACATTTTGCCGCCAACAGTCTTGTCGCCCACCCAGAACACGAGATTGTCGCCCCACTGCTGCGTTTCCACCACGTGTGGCAAGGCCAGCAGAAAAGCTCGCGCGCGTTCAGCATCCATTGGGAAAGTATAGGAGCTCAGGCGTATGCGCTTACGACGCTACAAGAGCGACGGGGCGGCTACTTTTTTCTTTGCTTGCTCGCCGCGGCGGCTTTGGAGTCGGCCTTCTTTTCCGCTCCACTCTGCTTCGCCTTGGGCTCACAGCTACCCTTCTCTCCAGGGGTTGTTCCCGGCGTGTGCTCAAAGCCCGGCCAGCAGGCCTGCGCTCCACCGCTCGACTTCTTTGCGGAACCCTTCTTCGCTGGAGCCTTCTTGGCCGCGGCTTTTTTCGCCGGAGCTTTCTTGGCGCTGGTGGTTGCGGCGGTCTTCTTGCTTGCCGATTTTTTTGCAGCGGTCTTCTTCGCGGTAGCCATTCACAGTTAGAAGCGTGAAGCGCTGCAGACGCTGTCCCAACTCGTGACCCTTTCAGCGCAGTCGCAAACGGATGGGACCTTTTGCAGTGGAGCCGTCGACGATGTGTCCGCCCTGCGTAATCACCAGGGTGCCCGCAGCAACGAGCCTCCGGGCAGCCGCGCGGGCGGGCTCCATCAACGGCTCAAACGGCTCGCCTGCCGCGACGGAGCGCGCGGCTTCGCTGGGGCAGATGGTCTTGCCCGCTCCACGCAAGGCCAGCAGCCGCAGAATCTCCGCTTCAAGCTCCGCGCCCTGATCGGCCGCCTTTCCCTTGGCGTTCGCGCGGCAGCGGTCGCTGCAGAACTTCACGCTATCCCAGTTCTTTGCCCAGGACTTGCGCCACTCCATGGTGCGGCCGCAGGCGGCGCAGGTCTTCGCGGCCAAAGGGCCGGAGGCATCGTCGCGTTTCGGTTTTCGATCCGGCATGGGGACCTCAGAGCGCCTTGCTTCCGACGCCATGGTGCAAGCCGCGCGGCTTGCACCAAAGAGCTACGTCGGCGGATGCCAGCAGCCAGCGGTTATCTCTATACTTTGAGATGCCACCCATGACCGACACGATTGCAACCCCGACCCCGACAAGACCACCTTCGCCGCACGCTTTTGCCGACGTCCCCACGCAGCTCGACCTCATCGGCAAGGGCGTCGCCGAGCTGATCCCGGCCGCCGACTCCGACGCGAAAGACGCCCTGCGCGCACGGCTCGAGGCGTCACGCATCCGCGGCGTGCCGCTGCGCATCAAGGCCGGCTTCGACCCTACCGCGCCCGACCTGCATCTCGGCCACACGGTGCTGATCCGCAAACTGCGGCACTTCCAGCAGCTTGGCCACACGGTCATTTTCCTCATCGGCGACTTTACCGCCCTCATCGGCGACCCCACCGGCAAGAACGTGACGCGCAAGGCTCTTACGCCTGAAGAGATTTCCGCCAACGCGGTCACCTACAAGGAGCAGGTCTTCAAGCTGCTCGACCCGGAAAAGACCGAAATCCGCTACAACACCGAGTGGTTCGGACCGCTCGGCGCCGATGGCATGATCCGGCTCGCGGCCAAGTTCACGCTGTCGCAGATGCTCGAGCGCGACGACTTCACCAAGCGCTTCGCCGAAGAAGAGCCCATCCACATGCATGAGCTGCTGTACCCGATGGCCCAGGGCTACGACTCGGTGGCGCTGCGCTGCGACGTGGAGCTCGGCGGCACGGACCAGAAGTTCAACCTGATGCGCGGCCGCGACCTGCAGCGCGACGCCGGGCAGCCGCCGCAGATCGTGCTGATGATGCCCATCATCGAAGGGCTCGACGGCGTGCAGAAAATGTCGAAATCGCTGGGCAATGCGATCGGCATCAACGATCCCGCACCCGACATGTACGGCAAGCTGATGAGCATTTCGGACGATCTGATGTGGCGCTACTGGACGTTTCTTACCGACCTGCCGCAAAGTGAAATCGATTCCATGCAGGCGCGCGTCGCGGCCGGCGAGCTCCATCCGATGCAGGCGAAAAAAGACCTCGCCCATACCATTACGGCGGGTTTCCACTCAGGCGAAGCCGCCGACCACGCGGCGCACACGTGGAGCACGCTGTTTCAGCAGAAGGGCGTCACCGAAGACGTGCCGGTCGTGACGATTTCGCTGACGAGCGAAGGCCTCCACGCACCTCCCGTTGACGGCAGCAAGGCCGAGCCGCAACTGCGTGTGCCCAAGCTGCTGCAGCTTGCCGGGCTGGCGCCCTCTACCGGTGAGGCGCAACGCAAGCTCAAGGAAAATGCCGTGAGCCTGAACGGTGACAAATTTTCCGGAACCCTGATCGCCCGCGGCAAGCTGGGGGACGAGCCCGTCCTGCGGCTCGGCAAGCGCTCCGTGAAAGTGGCCTGGGTGGCGTAGGGCAGGGCGTAGAAGGGCATGACGGCTCTTGCCCTTCTTGTTGTTTATCCCGTAGCGAAGGAATCTGCTTCTCTCTTCAGCTTCGAAGCGGCCCCGAAAAAGCAGATCCTTCCCTGCGTTCAGGATGACAATGTCGGAGGGTAAGGTCCCGGCTCGCGCGTTGCTACCAGCCCAGCGTTCCGGGAGCGCCTTTGAACGGCCCGCGCAGGTTGGCGGTGATCCAACCACCGTAAAAGTCGCCATCCTGCGCCTGCACCCGATCGTCGCCGACCCAGCACTCGTCTACCTTGCTCGCGTAAAAGGCGAGGTGCCCGGCAAGCGCGGCATAGGCCTTTACGGGCTGCTCGTACGACCACGCCACATCGCGCACTCTCGCGTCTTCGAACGCAAGGTTCCAATAGCCGGCAACGCCCTTGAACTCGCAAAAGCTTTGCCGGCTCGGCGAGCGCGACAGCAGACCGGGCGTGAGGGCTTCGCGTGGAAGGTAATACACCGGCGGATGGCTGGTTTCAAGAATGCGCAGCGCGCGCTCCGTATCCGCCACCACGACACCGCGATGCACCACGCGCAGGCGCCCCGAAACCGGTTCGAGCCGCGGCGGCCGCGGGTAGTCCCACACGCTTTCAATATTCATCTCGTCAAACCTCGCCGGGAGCCTGCCTGCTTCGTGCCGACGCCCTCTATAGACTCGCATGTGAACCCCGCATTTCAGGAGCCCCCATGCGTTCTGCGGAAAAGCGCCTCGATGAGATGAACCGCCTGGCGGACATGTTGCACTTTCCCGCGCTCGTCAACGCGGGCGCGACCGCCAACGTGCTGCTGACGATCGCGCTCACCTGGTATGTCGAGCCGCGCCACCCGGCGCTGGCGGGCCTCTGGGTGGGCGTGGTGTTGGTGGTCAACCTGCTGCCCGTCGTCCTTCTGCGCCTGACGTTGCGGCCGGACACGCCGTATCCGGCGCTCAAAGACATGAACTTCGTCCACGACCAGCACAAGTTTTCCGACTGGGTGTACCTGGCGGCCAGCGCAAACATGTCGTTCTGGGTCCTGCTGACGTGGACGGCTTCGGCTCTGTACCGTTCAACTCACCCTTCGGCCACGCTGACCATCCTTGAAGTGGTGGCGTTCCTGGCGACGTTTTCTCCCGTTCTGCTGCGCAAGGCCATTGCCTCCTCGCAAGCCTTTCTTTAGCTCTCCGGCAGGACGTCCAGAAACGACCGCAAGCACCAGTCCGGCGCTTCGGCCAGCAGGTCGGCGTGGGGAAAGATTCCCGTCGCCACGGCGATGACCGGCAGCCCGCAAGCCTTGGCGGCGCGTACGTCTTCTGGGGTATCCCCCACAACGCAAACGGCGGCCGCCTTACCTGCAAGCCTCCGCGCGGTTTGGAGGGCCGCCCCAAACACATCGCGGCGGTACTCGAACTCGTCGCTGTAGCCGCCGAAGTCGAAGCGGTGGAGCACGCCGGCCTTCCGCAGCTTGGCGCGTCCGATGCGCTCGAGATTGCCGGTCGCGACGCCCAGAACAGCTCCACGCGCTTTCAGGTGGTCAAGCACGCGTCCGATGCCCGGCGTAGCCTCGATATCGAAGCCGTGCATCCGCGCTTCCACAAAGGCGCTCATCGCATCGCGGGTCGCGGGCAAGGCGGGCCGCCACACGGATTCAGGCACATCGGCCAGCCGCAGCGCATCGCGCAGAATGCCGACGTCGGTGTTGCCGTGTGTCACCACGCCATCGAGATTGACGGGCCGGCCCGCAAGCGTCGTCAGAGCGTCGCAAAAAGCGAAATAATGGACGGCGTCGCGGCAGTTCAGCAGCGTTCCGTCGATGTCGAACAGGTATACGTCGAACTCGTCCCAGGCTTTCATGCCAGCTCCTCCCGTACCCGCTCCACCAGTGGTCCCCACTCGCCCTGGCGCTCCTGCCGGAACAGCCGCAGCGACGGGTACCACGGTGTGGCGTCGCCTGCGGCCTGCCAGCGCCAGTCCGCTTTTTCCTGCAGCAGCAGCCAGGCCGACGTCCCGAGCGCCCCCGCCAAGTGCGCGGCCAGCGTATCGACAGTGATCAGGAGATCGAGGTTCGCGATCGTGGCGGCCAGCGCCAAAAGCCCGTTACCGCAAGTTTCAGTGGCATCTCTCAGGCCTCCTGCAAGCCCGCCCGAGCCGAGCCGAGCGCGACCGCCCTGCACGCTCCATAACGGACCGCGCTTCGACAATGGCGCGAACAGGGGTGCCAGTTCGGGC
>CALMON010000058.1 GCA_937871785.1 uncultured Granulicella sp. | reverse complement strand
CCAGGATACCCAGGAGTTCATCATCCCACTGGAGGGTTTGGTTGTTGAACATCAGCGTGCGTGAGGCGTTGGTGACATCGGTCACGTGAACCTTCCCACCGGTGAGTTTCCAGAGCAGCCACGAATCCACCGTGCCGAAGGCGAGTTCGCCCGAGGCTGCCCGTACGCCTGCACGTTCTGCAACAAGACCCTGTTCCGCAACAAGTACCGCGAGCGAGCGCTGCCGGCGGTGCTGGCGGAAATCGACCAGCTCCTCGCCCGTGGTGTGGACTATATCTACTTCATCGACGAGATTTTCGGCGTCGGCAAGCAGGTGCGCGAGCTGCTTGAAGAGCTCGCCAAACGGCCGGTTTCGATCGGCTTCCAGACCCGCATCGACCTTTGGGACGAAGCGTCGATCGACCTCCTCGCGCGAGCGCACTGCGTGTCCTTCGAGTGCGGCGTCGAGTCGATCACCGACGCAGGCCGCGACGCGATGAACAAGAACTGCCGTATCACCACCGACCGCATCACCGAGCTTCTGCTGTACGCCCGGCAGCGCATCCCCTGGGTGCAGGCCAATCTTATCAAGGTGCCCGAGGACGATCCCGCGCTCGTCGCAAGCTGGCAGCAGAACCTGAAGTCGCAGGGCGTGTGGGTGTCCGAACCCGTGCCGATGTTCCCCTTCCCGGGCTCGCCGGAATACGTCACCACCTTTGGCGCGCAGCCCGACGAGCAGGCCTGGGAGCGCGCCCACGCGCACTACCTTCACTCGTTTGCCGACCGCGGCTGGTCCGACATTCAAGCAGCCAAACCCCTCTCGCTGCCCGAGCTCGACAACCCTGCCTTCGCCCCGACGTTTGTGGAGGAGCCGGCGTGCGCCTCCTGCTGACGACCGACACCGTGGGCGGCGTGTGGACCTTTACCGCGGAACTCGCTCGCGGCCTGCTCGCCGGGGGCCATGCGGTGGCCCTGGTCAGCTTCGGTCGGCTGCCTTCCGCCGCTCAGTCCGCAGACATGGTCGCGCTGGCTGCGACGTTTGCAGGCGACTTCCGGTACGTCGCCTCCGACGCCCCGCTTGAGTGGATGGCCGAGAATAAACGCGCCTGGCCCGAGGGCCGCGACGTGCTTGAACAGGTGCTCGGGAGCTTCGCCCCGGATGTGCTGCATGCGAGCCAGTTCTGTTTCGGCCGCTTTTCCGCGTGGCTTCCAGTGCTGGTTACGGCCCATAGCGACGTGCTGAGCTGGGCCGAAGCCGCATTGGCTCCCGAAGGCCTCCGCAAATTGGAGCAGACCGCATCGCCGGAGTGGCTGCGAACCTATCGCGAACTGGTGTCGACCGGACTCGCACAGGCCACCGCCGTAATTGCGCCCACGGCTTGGATGGCTGCCGAATCCACTCGCCTATACCGGCTGGAGCACACGCCGGAAGTGATTCCGAACGGTGTCTGCCCGGCAGTCGCGGGGTTCGCGGGAACCTTGCCGCGCAAGCTGCAGGCGGTGACAGCAGGTCGCCTGTGGGACCAGGGTAAAGGTTTGGCCGCTCTTGCGGAACTTGCCGAACTTGGGAATGGGGCCCTGGCGCTGCCGGTGTATGTCGCCGGCGAGCGTAGTTTTGCAGGGGAACAGGCTCCTGCCAGCGGCGACTGGCCCGGCGTGCATTGGCTGGGCTCGCTGCCGCACGCTGAGCTCCAGATGCTGTTCGCGGAGTCGGCCATCTATCTAGCCACGTCGTTGTATGAGCCCTTCGGCCTGGCGGCGGTCGAAGCCGCGCAGTGCGGGTGCGCCGTCATCGCGCGCGATCTCCCCTCATTTCGCGAAGTGTGGGACGATGCGGCGCTGTATTTCGACTCCGCCGCGACGCTTGCGCAGATTCTCCACAGCCTGGCGAACAACCCGCGCCGGCTGCAGGGCGCCCGCTGCCGCGCCCGGCAACGCGCGGCGCACTACACCGCCGATGCTATGGTTCGCGCTTACGCGGAGCGCTATCGGCAGCTCGTTGCCGGCCGCCACTCAGCGGGCAGGCCCATGCCGCAGCCCACAGGGGAGCCCGCGCTCGCCCATGCCTGAATTTCGTCTCGCCTATTTTGCCCACACCCTGCGGTCGGATTGGAATAACGGCAACGCCCACTTTCTTCGCGGCCTGCTGCGGGCCTTGCGCGCGGTCGGTCACGATGTAACGGCGTTTGAGCCCGAAAGCGAGTGGTCGCTCGACAACCTGCTGCTGGAGCCGCGCGGGCAGCAATCGCTCGACCGCTTTCTCGACATTTACGCCGACCTCGATGTGCAAACTTACGCCGCAGCCGAGCTCGCGGAAGCCTCGCTCGACCTTTGGCGGGGGCGACTGCGCGGCACGCAGATCGTCATCCTGCATGAGTGGAACCCACCCGCGCTGGCGGCGCTGCTGCTGCGCCTGCGCGATGAGCTCGGCTACAAGCTGCTGTTTCACGACACCCACCATCGCGCTTCCTCGTCGCCCGAAAGCTTCGCCACGCTGGGCCTCGACCGCTTCGACGGCATCCTCGCTTTCGGCGAAGCGCTGCGAACAATCTACCGCGAGCGCTTCCGGTTGGAGCGCGTCTGGACCCTGCACGAAGCGGCGGACACGACCGTTTTCCAACCGGACGCGGAGCAGCCCGGCGACCCCGCTCCCGAGCAGGACGTCGTTTGGATCGGCAACTGGGGCGAAGGCGAGCGCGCCGAAGAGATTCGCGAATACCTTGTGCGCCCGGCGACCGACCTTCGCCAGCAAAATGCCTCGTTCCGGGTGTACGGCGTGCGCTATCCGCAGGACGGGCTGGACGCCCTTCACGGCGCCGGCATCGCGTACGATGGCTACCTGCCCAATCTGGAGGCCCCCGCGGTCTACGCGCGCTCGCACCTGACGCTGCACATTCCCCGCCAGCAATACACTGCCGCGCTCGCCGGCATCCCCACCATCCGTGTCTTTGAGGCCCTGGCCTGCGGCATCCCCTTGCTATCCGCGCCCTGGCAGGACACTGAAGCGCTGTTCCGGCCTGGCGATTTTCGCTTCGTCGCGAACGGTGCCGGCATGGCCGACGCCATGCGCCACCTGCTTGCCGAACCCGCTGAAGCCGCGGCGCAGGCCGCTCGCGGGCTGGAAACCGTGCTCGCCCGGCACACCTGCGTCCACCGTGCGCAGGAACTCACGCACATCTGCCAGGAGCTGCTCCCGTGAAGATTTTCGCCTTTGGCTCCTCTATCGTGTCGTCGTACTGGAACGGTGCCGCCACGTATTACCGGGGCTGCTACAAATATCTCGCGCGCCTGGGCTACGACATTACGTTTGCAGAACCGGACGCCTACGGTCGCCAGCAGCATCGTGATTCCGACGATTTCTCCTACGTTACCTCGCTCGTGTACCAGCCGGCCGAAGCTGATAGCGGCCGCGATCTTGACCGGATGCTCGCGCTCGCTGCCGAGGCCGACATCGTCGTGAAGCATTCCGGCATCGGTTGCGACGACGCCGTGCTCGAGCAGCGCGTTCCGGCGGAGTGCTCCGCCACGGCGATGACGTTTATCTGGGATGTCGACGCCCCCGCCACGATCGGCCGCATGAAGTCCGCACCCGAAACCGACGCGCTCGCACTTTCGACGCGCGAGTTCGACGCGATCCTGACCTACGGGGGCGGCCCGCTCGCCCGGCAGGGTTTTCGCGACTTCGGCGCCCGCGCCTACTACAGCATGTACAACGGCCTGGACCCCGAAACGCACCATCCTGTGGCTCCAGACCCGGATCTGCTGTGCGATGTGGCGTTCCTCGGCAACCGCCTTCCCGACCGCGAAGCGCGGGTCGACGAGCTGTTCTTTCGCGCCGCCGCGCTCAGCCCCAACCAGCGCTTTCTTCTGGGCGGCGAAGGCTGGGGCGACAAGGCCATGCCCGCTAACGTCCGCTACATCGGCCACGTTCCCACCGCCGACCACAACCGCGTAAACGCCTCCGCCGGCATGGTGCTGAACATCAACCGCGCGTCGATGGCAGTGTTCGGCTTTTCGCCACCGACGCGCGTGTTTGAGGTGGCCGGGGCCGGCGCGTGTATGATCTGCGACGACTGGCCGGGGCTCGCCGACTGCTTCGAAACCGGCACCGAAATTTTGGTCGCCAACTCCGCCGAAGAAGTCGCCGCAGCTCTCGCCGCGCACGACGGTGCCGCCCGCAAGCGCATCGGCAAGGCCTTTCACCAGCGCGCCTTGCGCGACCACACCTATGCGCAGCGGGCCGCACAGGCGGATTACGCCTTTCGCGAGTGCGCCGCGCGCCGCCGCGGAACCGTCCCGGCGCAAACGGAGTCGCTGGCTACCATGGCCGACTGGCAGCACATCCCGGGCTGGCGCGAAGCCGCCGCGCGCATTGCCGCCGCGCCCGACCCCCTTTCCGCAGGAGCCGCCGAGGCATGAAGATCGTCCTCTTCGGCCTGACCGTGACCTCATCCTGGGGCAACGGCCACGCCACCACCTACCGCTCGCTGCTGCGCGCGCTGGCCGCCCGTGGGCACCGGATCGACTTTATCGAGAAAGATGTCGAGTGGTATCGCAGTAACGGCGACCTGCCCCAACCGGATTTTTGCACCGTGCATCGCTACGAGTCGTGGCCAGTCGACGCGCCGCGCCTGCTGGAGATCGCGCGCAACGCGGACGTCGTCGTCATCGGTTCGTATTTCCCGGATGCGATCGCCGCCGCCGAGGCGCTCTTTGCGCAGGACTCGGCCCCGGTGCTTTTTTACGATATCGATACGCCCATCACGCTCGCGGCGTTGCAGGCAGAAGGCCCGGAAGGCAAGGCCGCCGGGCGAACCGAATACCTGGATGCGAGCCTGATCCCGCATTTCGCCGCGTACCTGAGCTTCACCGGCGGTCCGGCGCTCACGCTGCTGGAAGACACCTTCGGTGCCCGCCGAGCGATCGCGTTTTTCTGCTCGGTAGACCCTGCGCTCTACCGCCGTACGCCCGTGCAGCCGCGCTTTGCCTGCGATCTTAGTTACCTGGGCACCTACGCGGCCGACCGCCAGCCGAAGCTGATGCAGTGGCTCAACGCCCCCGCCGCTCTGCTGCCGGAGCGACGCTTCCAGGTAGCCGGTCCGTTGTATCCGGCCGACACCGGCTGGGCACCCAACGTGGTTCACACGCCGCACGTTTCGCCGCCCGACCACCCGGCTTTCTACTCTTCCTCGCGTTTTACGCTGAATCTGACCCGCGCGGACATGATCGCCGCAGGGTACTCGCCGTCGGTGCGTCTGTTTGAGGCCTCCGCCTGCGGCACGGCCATTCTTTCGGACGACTGGCCCGGGCTCGATACCTTTCTAACTCCCGGCGAAGAAATCCTGATCGTAGAGTCGGCGGAGCAGGTCGCCGGCCTGCTCCGCGACCTGCCGGAAGCCGACCGCGTCCGCCTGGGCGAGCACGCCCGCGACCGCATTCTGGCCGAGCACACCTCGGCCGAACGCGCATTGCAATTCGAGCGCATCGTTTCGGCGTTGTAAAAGTCCGGCAGGTCTGGATGAGGCGGCACGCAGTACCTCTGTTCCCCGGTACATCCTCCTGAAGCGAGAACGAAATGACGGCGGTGACCTGAATGGGTCGTCGCCGTCACTGCTGTGGCACATGGCAGCCGGGCTCCTTCAGGCGCTCTGCGACGTATGATACCCCACGCTACTTACCGCAAGTTGTTGCAAAGTAATGGTTTGTGAAACCGGCGCGACCATACCGTAGCAGCCTTGCCCGGCCCTGCGCCAGCCCATAAAGTCCGAATTGCAACACGTTCCCCTGGTCTCCCTTCAGCTTGTCCTGCCCGCGCAGGCTTGCCTTTGCTTCGCTGACCCTCCCCCGGAGTGCCGGATCCGACGGCGCGCCCCCAATCCTTCACCACACATGAAAACAACAAAGGAGCACCATGCACCCTTCCGAACCCCCCACGCAAAGCACGGCCCGGCGATCGTCTTTGGGGCCGAAGCCCGCTCAGCCTCCCGCCTGGACACAGCGCTCGCACACGCCCCTGTTTCCGGAAGACGTCCGCAACCGGCTTCGGTCCACCCTGGGCCGGTTTGCCCTGCTCGGGCTGGCGCTGGCCGGCGTCGCCGCAGTTCCTCGTGTTGACGCGCAGCAATCGGAACCCACGCTGCCGGTGTCGCAGCGGTACACGATCAACCTGGCCGCGGGCGTGCCGCAGTATATTGCGAACGCCGCTTCCGGCTCCGCGGTACCGCAAAGCCAGTGGTGGTTTGAAAACACCGGAAGCTCCTCCACCTATGCCACGCAGGCCTTCATCGAAAGCGGCGACAGCCAGGCCAAGTGGCAGCAGGTAGGCCTGCCCTACGACGCCAACATTCCGCGCACGTTCATCAACCAGACCTCCGGCGGCGGGCAGGGCTCCTTGACCGGCAACGACAACTGGTACCGGCTCCACTTCAAGGTGGACTCGAAATACGCCGGGCAGAAGTTCATGCTGAACCTCGAAGGCGCGCACACCGGCGTGCAGGTTTATGTGAACGGCACGCTGCTGACCGGCATCAGCCAGGTAGCCGCGAACGCCAAGGCGACCCACGTCAACGGATTCGTGCCGGTAGTCGTCGACCTGACGCCGTATCTCCACGCCGACGGCACGACCGACAACGTGATTGCCGTAGACGTTTCGCGTGGCAGCCAATGGTTTGAGACCCCTGGCTTTTCGGGCGCGTTCCGGTTCGGGCAGGCAATGGCCGGCCTGTTCCGCAACGTGTTTTTGTATGTGACGAACCCGGTGCACATCCCGGTCAACGTGTATTCCAACCAGAAGACCTGGGGCACGTATGTCGGCACGGTGTCTGAAGTGCCGGCGGCCAGTGGAACGGCCACGGCGGCTTCAGCACTGATTGACGTGCAGACGAACGTGCTGAACGAGTCGACGGTGACGCAGCAGGTGACGCTGACGACGCAGATCGTGGACGCGAGCGGCAACGTGGTGGTGACGGCCCCGCCGATGACGCAATCGGTCGCGCCCATGACGCCGGCGACGTTCCCTTCGAGCTCCACGCCCATGTTCGACCAGCAGATCACGGTGCCGAACCCGACGCTGTGGTACCCGAACAACTCCACGTTCGGCAAGCCGTATATGTACAAGGTCTACCATATCGTCAGCGTGAACGGCGTCGTGGTGGACTCCGCGCAGAGCCCTCTCGGCATCCGCACGTTGACCTGGGACGGGAACTTCCCGTACTTCAACGGCCATGCGCATTACCTGTGGGGCGGTTCCGGACGCTACGACTACCCAGCGCTTGGCTCATCCGTTCCCGATGAGCAGCAATGGCGCGACCTGCAGCAGTTTGCGGCCAGCGGCGGCAACGTGTGGCGGCCCGGTCACTCGACCAGCGCGGAAGAATTTGTGGATGCGGCCGACGCCCTGGGCATCATGATCGACCAGCCCAGCGGCGACGGCGAAGGCAACTTCAACAACCCGTCCGCCGACGACACCACACTCAAAGAAGAAGTGCATCGCGACATGATCATCCGCGACCGCAGCCACCCGTCCATCCTGGACTGGGAAGAAGACAACGGCGGCAACAACATCACGCTCGCGACCTTTCTCGACAACGTCAACAATACGTGGGACAACATCGCGCCGCGCAAGCAGGCGTCGCGTGCGTACTCACCGAAGTATGCGTTCATCGACGAGTGCGACGGTGCGGGTTGCGAAGTAGGCAACAAGCAGCAGAACCCCAACAACCCGGCCTTTGGCGCGGAATACTGGGACAACATCGGCACCGGCCGCGGCCTGGCGTACGACTACGAGCTCGCCATGGCTTCGGGCTACCTGAACGACTGGCGCAACGGCCGCGCGAACAACACGTTCGGCATGGCGCAGTGGTATTTTGCCGATACCCCGGGCGAAGTGAGCCTGTGGGCGGAATACCAGAACCAGCCGAACATGTCGAATTTCGTGCGCTCGCTGGGCTACTCGATGGTGGACCAGAACCGCTTTCCGCGGCTGCTGTACTACGCGTATCAGGCCAACTGGACGCCGTTTTCGATCAAGCCGGTCGTCCATCTGGCGCACCACTGGAACCGCGCCTATGAATACACCCCTAACGTGCCGCTGCAGGAAAACGCCTTCAGCAACTGCCCTTCGGTGCGGCTGCTGATCAACGGCGTCAACAAGGACCCGGTGACCGGAGCCACGCTCGCCGACCAGATCCCCAACCCCTGGAACATCAATTCGAGCACCAACCAGACGCAGACCACCACCGTGATGCCCGGACAGGTTCACTGGATGGTGAACTACGCTCCCGGAACCGTTTCGGCGCAATGTCTCGACGCGACCGGCAATACCGTGCCTTCGGCAACCGACACCATTACGACTGCCGGCGCCGAGTACAAAATCGTGCTGACCCCCGTACCGGAGCTCGTGAAGCCGGATGGGACCAGCTTCCAGTGGACCTCGAACGGCTCGGACGCTGCCTTTGTCGAAGCCAAGGTGGTCGACGCGCAAGGCAACATCGTGCCGACCGCGGCGGACAACGTGACCTTCACGGTTTCGGGCCCGGCCACCTACATGGGCGGCACGCAGCAACTGGTGGCCGACCCGGCCATTACCAACTACTACGAAGACGCCTTTTCGAAGGCGAACAGCACCGTCGTCAACGGCGTTCCGTATGCTTTCTTCCATGCTCCCGGCGACCCGGAACTGAGCTTTGAAGGCGGCCTGCAGAAAATTGCGCTGCGCAGTGCGTTTACCCCCGGCACCGTCACGGTGACGGCTTCGGCTCCAGGCCTGGTCGGCGCGTCGGTGCAGTTGACGTCGGTGGCCCCGGCGCCGCCGGCACAGTCGCAGGCGCAGCCGCCGATCATTATCGTCCCCCCGGTCGCCACGTCGGTCACCGCCAACTACCCTGCTACGTTCACCGTCTCGGCCACCGGGTCGGGCACGCTCACCTACCAGTGGTTCGTCAACGGCGTTGCCGTCAACGGAGCTACCGGAACGTCCTACACCACCGCCCCCGCCACGCTTGCGATGAACGGGGAAACGGTCTCGGTCGCGGTCAAAAGCACCGTCATCACCACGCCCGTTACTTCAAACCCCGTCATCCTCACCGTCGATGCACCGGCGGATGTGGCCATCACCACACAGCCCTTGCCTTCAAGCGTCGTGGCCGGACAAACCGCGACGCTCAACGTCGGGGCCACCGGCTCGCCGACGCTCACCTACCAGTGGTTCATGAACGGCGCGGCGGTGCAGACCGGACCGCAAAGCAGCTTCACGACCCCCATTCTCGCGACTCCCGGACAGAACACGTTCTACGTCGTCGTCAGCAACCCTCTCGATAAGGCTCAGTCGTCCAGCGTCACCGTTACCGTAACGGCCCCGGTCGCTCCGAGCTTTACCACGCAGCCGCAAAGCCAGATCGTAGCGGTCAACCAGCCGGTGCAGTTGTCGGCCACGGTCGGCGGCTCCGCTCCCTTCACCTACCAGTGGAACTACACGCCGCAGGGCGGGCAGAGCTCCATCGTTTCGAGCAACACGCAGCTTTCCAACATCATCACGTACACCGTTCCAGCCATGAGCGCCGCCAGCGTGGGGACGTACACGGTCACGGTCAAAAACGCAGCCAATGCCCCGGTGACCAGCGCTTCGGCGCAGTTGTCCCTGGCGCCTCCGGGAGTGAACCTCGCGTTCGGCAAGCTGGCGACAGCGAGCAGCTCGCAGGGTGCGTGCACGGATGCAACCACGGTTCCGGCTTTGAGCGGTGTGAACTGCCTGGGCGCTGAAAACGCGGTGGACGGCAACCTGAACAGCCGCTGGGGCTCGGCCACAGCCGGTGTGGCTCCCACCACACCGGTCGCGGGAGTAGACCCTTCGTGGCTGCAGGTCGATCTCGGTGCGGTGCAGACCTTCAACACGGTCGTCATCAACTGGGAAAACGCCTACGCCGCGCAATACAAAATCCAGTACACCAACGGCGACCCCACCGTGCAGGCCAACTGGCTGACGGCGGTCGTCAACAACACCGGAGCGGGTGGAACGGAAACCCTCACCTTCCCGACGTCGGTCCAGGCACGATACGTCCGGATGCTTGGCACGCAGCGCGCCACGCAGTACGGCTACTCCATCTGGGAGTTCCAGGTGTACAACGTGCCGCAGTGCGGCGGCGCGACGGAGCGCTACACGAACAACTCCACCAACTCCGCTCTGGTTCTCGACAACCTGCTGAACCTGAGCTTCACCCGCACGGTCAAGACGGACACCGACACCGGATCGCAGTTTACCGGAGTCGATGCAGCCGCCTACTGCAAGAGCTTGAACATGCGGCTGCCCACCAAGGCGGAAGCCCTGAGCATCGCCGCCAACAACAACGCGTCCTGCGCGTTCCCCGGTACGTGGAACACCTGGACTTCGACCGTAGACCCCAACGACCCCAGCGAAACGTCGCTGGTCAACTTCGACGGAACCTCGTCGTGGAAGGTCACCAACAACTGGCCCGGCGCCACGCTCTGCACCTCCGGCACGTTTGCCGGACAAGCACCGACGATCACCGCGCAGCCCGCGTCGGCGACCGTCACGATCGGCAAGGCCACGGCCTTCACGGTCACCGCCAGCGGTGTGCCCGCACCCACCTACCAGTGGATGCTGAACGGCACCGCGATCCCCAATGCCACCGAAGCGGAATACATCACGCCCGTAACCGCAGCCAGCGACAACGGCTCGGTGTACAGCGTGGCGGTTGCGAACGGCAGCGCGACGATCCTGAGCAGCAACGCCGTGCTCACCACCACTACAACGGCACAGCCCACACCCACACCAACTCCCACACCAACTCCAACCCCCACACCGACGCCCACTCCGACGCCGACGCCCACCCCAAC
>CALMON010000057.1:1131-4165 GCA_937871785.1 uncultured Granulicella sp. | reverse complement strand
GTCTTACGAGCGAGGGCATCGTGGAGTCGACGATGTAGACGCCCTTCGCGGAGGATACTTTGTGCTACTGTGGGCAGTTGAGTGAGATTTAGTGCTAGCTTGAAACGAAGAGTGACGGTGCGTTGGTCGCGCCACAAAGGTTTCTCAGCTTCCAGGCGCTCAGCTTCCTCACGAGCCCAGACGTACCAGAAGCCGCCCGTAGCGGCGTCCCAAAGGATGTAAACGGGTGCAACACCGTTGAGCAGGTAGTTCAGATTTGCGGTGGCGACAAGGTGAGAGACTGAACCATCTTGGTTCGTCGAAACGACGCTCACTGCTTTGAGCTGGACTTGGCTGCGGATGTTGGTCATCCTGCCTTGAATCTTGAGCTCGAATGCGCCATCTACGCCGTAATCTTCGACGCGTTCATCTCTAAACAGCAGCTCGTCTTGGGAAAGCAATAAAGCGTTCAGCGCTTTGATGCTGGACCGCTGCAACTCCGAATTGCCGTCTGCCACCGGCAACGGACCGAGGTCTAACGCACTCAGGTCTGGACCCATATATTCTTGATTCTACTTTCGATTCCGGCTAGATTTCAGTCGGTAAGGCCACATGCTAAGTGAGTTAGGCAGTCGCGGGAACCGGATATGAAAGTTGTCGGTGAGATATGAACGGCGGAGGGGGCCCGGTCGCGCAGCGTACAGCTTCCATCCAGCTTCCGGTCAATCACCCACCTTTCAGTGCGCTTTGTAGCGGTCCACCATCGGGAGCCGGGTATAGCCATCTAGAGAAGATCGTGACGCTGTGCCTTGCATGCCACGCGAAGAGGACCCGCACACTCTTATTGAAGGGAAGGATGTTGCGGGAAAGAACATACTGCTAAAGGGGTTAGGGGACGAGTAGTTTTATCGCCGTGGAACGAGGTGCGAGCGCCCCATCGGCATACAAGAGCAGTGAGCCAGAATAGGAAATAGTTCGAGAAAGCGCCTTTATGATAGACGGATGGGAACTGAAAGGATTAGGCAAGCTGCACACGAAAGCTGGCGACACAGTAGCGGTCAGTTATGATCTGCGCTCTTCCGCCGACGGCTACACCGGGAGTGTCACTCAAACGGAGACGGCGTTTGAGATACCTAATGGAAACTGGAACATCACTCTCGGAGACGGCCGGAAGTGGACGTTTCAGAAGTACAACAACGTTTGGGACCAAGTTGCTTTTATAGATAAAGACTGAGACGGTCAACTTTACAAAATTTATTAGACCGGAGGAGAGAGGAACTTGAACGTCCGTAGAGGTGCATCCCGGGTCTGGGTTGTCGCAAGTGTCGTCTTCATCATGATCTTTGTCGGTACGTCCTACGATGGGCTGCGCACTGAGTTTCACAATGCATATACCGATTTCGACGCCGAGTTTGCGAAGTACGGCGGAACCACCCAGTGGCCGGTTTTGTGTCCGCAAGCGGCAGCACGAGGGATGATCGGGACCGATTACACAGAGAAAGATGGAACGTGTTGGTACGAGTCCAAGACATTCCGAAAGCTCTATCCCGAGTACCACGATGTGAGTGACCACGATCTATCCGCCAAGCTCTACGCGAAAGCTGGTCAGCCGCTCGTGGAGTTTCATCCTTGGCGCAAGCTGCTTGCTGTCGCTGTTGAGGCGGTCGCCGTTCCAATCGCGGTATTGCTCCTCGGTTGGGCGTGTCTTTGGGCAGGCGTTGGCTTCTGAAGATGCGAGTCGTAGACTCCCGCTAGAACAGGCTCCTGTAACCGATCGGCGCGATTGCGACAAGAGAATGGCCAGTTCTTCTTCGCCAGGCTCTGTCATCGTGGGGTATACCCCTGCGAAACACTCCTAGTGTGACAGAATCGCGTCTCAGAGAGATTGCCTTTTTCTTAGTGTGACAGGAGATGCTCAAGGCCAAAGAACCTAATGTGACAAAAGCGAAGGAACGACTCAGCCAAACGATTGGCTACCTGTGGGTAGTGGTTCTTGCCCAAAAGCGACCGCGCCAGCTCGAAGGGATTGCCCTCGACGAGCGTTTTACCGCCAAGGCTTCGGAGAAAGACATGCACCGTTTCCAACTCCAGTAGTTCTGGGATATGTGCGGGAGGGAGCTACTGTGGTTTGTCACGCGATGGATCGCGTGGCTCGCAACCTAAACGAGCTCCTCACAATCATCTTGGGGTTTACCGAGCGGGGAGTCCATGTCCGTTCAAAAAAGAAGACTTAACCTTCACCGGCGAAGAGTTTGCCATGTAGCACCTGCTGCTGAGGGTTCATGGGTGCGTTCGCCCGGTTTGAGCGCCACTTGATCCGTGAGCGCCAGCGGAAGGGAATTACTTTCAGAAAGTTCGTAACGATTTTGAATCTGCCTGCCATCGGCCCTGCGCCTCGACGTGCAGCGGGAGCATCGAATTGATGCGACCTGTATGTTCAAAGGAAAAGTCCTTGCGATCGGACCACTCATTCACGTTCTCTGCTTGCTGCCTTTTGCGTGGCTGATCTTTCAAAATACGCAACCCCGTATCGCGGAAGACGTCGATCCGGTCAGGACAATTACCAACTTCACGGGTGATTGGGCACTTTATGTCTTATTGGGTTCACTTGCCATCACTCCGATTCGCCGGTGTTTTCCCAGCCTTGCCTGGCTGGTGCGGCTACGCCGCCCCGTGGGACTTTATGCATTCTTTTACGACACCTTGCACTTGGCGGCCTATCTGCTGCTGTTTTCAGGGTACGACATACTTGCAGCACTAACAGGGTTGAGAGAGAGTCATCCAGGCGTCGTTCTCACTGAGTGGAAGGCAGCCTGGCCCACGGTTCTCAACGATGCCCTGAAGCGTCGCTACATTCAGGCGGGCTACGTTTCCTGGCTGATCCTTCTGCCACTTGCGTGCACGTCATCGCTGTTTATGCTGCGAGTGTTGGGCGGGAGAAGATGGCGGTGGCTGCACCGTTCCGTCTATATTGCGGCCATAGCGGGAATCCTTCACTTCTGGTGGCTGATTAGAACAGGCCTGAAGACCCCCTGGAAGTACACGGTTGTACTCG
>CALMON010000057.1:0-1121 GCA_937871785.1 uncultured Granulicella sp. | reverse complement strand
GTTCTGCTCGCGGTGCGTCTTGCCTATAGTGCAGCAGAGCGACGAAAGGCTGAGCGAAGGAGATGATTGTTGCCCCCGGTTCAAGTTCCAGAGGGCGAAGAAATCACAGTGGTTTCGCGGCGCTATCGGAGAACATCTTGGTCACGGCCCCTAAGCTGGATTCCATCTCTCGGGCTTTGTCCTTACCTACGATCTTTGCGATTCGCTGATTGAGTTCTTCCCTGACCTCAACACAGGCGGTCTTGACCGCCTTTCCACGGGGCGTCATTCTGATGACCTTTGCGCGTGTGTCGTTGGGGTCCGGAACCTGTTCCAGATAACCCTGACGCTCCATCATCCGCACGAGTTGACTCATCGCCTGCTTGGTCACTCCCCCGCGTTGTGCAAGAGTGGTCGACCTTGTGCCACTCTCGTCCATGAGCCAAAGGAGGCTCGCGGACGCAAAGGGAAAATCGGCGTACCCTCGCAAGGCCAGGCGCTCCATCACGGCACCGGTGTGGGCTCGAGCAGCCGCGACCAGGACTGCGGCGACATCTGCGGATTGCACTTTCTTCGACACTCGTAAACCTACTTGACTATTCAGCTCCGTGCGTGAGAGGCTTGTCAACATGGTCAATCTACTTGACCAAAAGGGTCACGCCTCCCGATGGCGCTCTGAAAGGAATCTTATGCCAACTCTACTGAATATCCAATCCAGTCCTC
Organism: uncultured Granulicella sp.; assembly: GCA_937871785.1. Lineage (GTDB taxonomy): Bacteria > Acidobacteriota > Terriglobia > Terriglobales > Acidobacteriaceae > Granulicella. Next base: position 419 of record CALMON010000057.1, on the reverse strand, counting down.
GTGGTAAAGACTCATACTCTCGCCTGCTTAGCCAGGAGTTTGTCGCCGAGTGGGAGAAGAACAACCCTAAAGGGACAGTAGTCTCGCGTGATCTTGCGCAAGGCCAGTTGCCCTTTGTTGGGTTGCCGTGGATCGGGGGTGTCTTTCTGCCCGCCGAACAGCAATCTCCTGAGGTGCAGCAGGCGTTGCGTGTTTCAGATGAGCTGATCGCCGAGCTGCTTGCAGCCGACCACATTCTCATCGGAACGCCGATGTACAACTTCACAGTACCCGCCAATCTCAAGGCCTGGATTGACATGGTTGTACGTCCGAAAGTGACGCACTCGGGACCGCCAGACCGCAAAGGGCTGGTCGACGGAAAGCGTTGTTCGATAGTCTCACCTCGGCCGGCAATTACGAGGAAGGGCTTCCTTCGGCGG
>CALMON010000056.1 GCA_937871785.1 uncultured Granulicella sp. | reverse complement strand
AGGTCGCGGTGCGCCGGTCGTGCGAAGGCGTGTCGAAGACCTGCCGCAGGCTGACTCCGCGCACCGGGTCGACCCAAATGGTGACGTGCGTAAACATCTTCACCACCTCGGGATCTTTGCTGACGAGGTCGAGCTTTTCAGTCTTCACGGGCTGGCCGGAGTCGGTCAGCGTTTCCGGGCCGAGATCGGTGATGTTCCAGGCGAGGGCCAGGTCCTTGCCGCTGCCGCCGAAGCCGAGCGTCAGGACGCTTTCGTACTGCGCCTGGTTGCTGCCCGCTTTCAGCAGGCGCACCTGGTTGTTGGGCACGTCGTAGAAGCGGAGCAGCCCGTCCTTATATTGAAGTACGCGATTCTTGCGGCCCTGCGCGTCCAGCACGACCGCGCCCATCTGCGTTCCTTTGGCCTCACGCTCGAAGTAGATGGGACCGGTCTGCGTCGAGGTTTCTTTCACAACCGCCTGGAAGTAGTCCCACACAAAGTCGGCTCGCGCGCTGTGGAACTGCTCGCTGGCCTTGTCCATCTGGGCGAGCACGGCGTCGCGCTGCGCTGGGCTCGACGGAGGGCCCTGCGCCCCCGCGGTAAGGGCGACAAACGTACCGGCAAGCGTCAGAAGTGCGGAACGAAGTTTCAAAATGTGCTCCTTTGGGCTGGCCCGAATACAAAAGGCTCGGGCGGCGGACGAGCTTGCTCCTAAGCTAGCGGCGTACGGTGGCGTCATACGCGACGATGTGACCTTTGCCATCCACCACCGGCTGGCTGCCTTCAAGAACGACCTCTCCGGCGATGGGTTCGATGATGCGCAGCAGGGCGGCGTTTCGGTCGCTGTCGGTCGTCGCGGTACTCAGGTCGTTGGCACTGACTTCATAGGTAAAGCGCACCTCGCCCGTGCCCGTCGACCCGGTGCTGCGCACCAGCACTTCGCTGGTTCTCGAGGGCACGTTGGTCACAGGCTTGTCCTTGAAGTTGATGAAACGCGGACCGACAAAGATGAATAGCAGGATTGCCGTCACCATCACGTCATACTGGATGCTGCCGCGCTCATACGCCCAAAAGATATAGCTGTTCAGGAGTTTCATCATACCGGCCGTCCCATTTTCTGGCGCGTGATGATCGTTTCGCCACCCGTATACGGTACTAACACGTCCGGGATGCGCACAGTTCCGTCGGCCTGCTGATAATTTTCGAGAATCGCCAGGTAGGTTCGACCCACCGCCAGTCCCGAGCCGTTCAGCGTGTGAACGAACTCGCTTTTCTTCGCTCCCGCAGGCCGGTAGCGGATGTTGGCGCGGCGCGCCTGAAAGCTTTCGAAGTTGGAGCACGACGAAATTTCGCGATAGGTCTGCTGCCCCGGCACCCACACCTCGAGATCGAACGTCTTCGCGGCGCTGAACCCCATATCTCCCGTGCACAGCAGCATCCGGCGATAGGGCAGCCCCAGCGCTTCGAGCACAGATTCCGCGTCGCGCGTCAGTTGCTCATGCTGCGCATCGCTGTTTTCCGGCCGAACGAATTTCACCAGCTCGACCTTTTGGAACTGATGCTGCCGGATCATGCCGCGCACATCTTTGCCGTAGGACCCCGCTTCCGAGCGAAAGCAAGGGGTATAGGCGCAGAAGGAAATGGGCTCCGTCACATCGATCGTCTCGTCGCGAAAGATGTTCGTCACCGGCACTTCGGCCGTGGGGATCATCCAGTGATCGTTGTCCTGCAACTCGCCGGCGACGTAGGCCCCCTTGTCGTCGCAGTGGAACAGGTCCTCGGCAAACTTCGGCAACTGCCCGGTTCCGAACAGCGAGCGCGAGTTGACCATATACGGCGGCAGCACTTCGGTATAGCCGTGCCTGCCGGTGTGGAGGTCGAGCATAAAGTTGGCCAGCGCGCGCTCCAGCCGCGCTCCCGCCCCGAAATGCAGGACGAACCGCGAACCGGAAATCTTGGCCGCGCGCGCGAAGTCCAGGATGCCAAGAGCTTCGCCGATTTCCCAGTGAGGCCTGGGCGTGAAGTTGAACTGCGCGGGCTCGCCCCAGGTTTTGACCTGAACATTGTCCTGCTCCGACCGGCCTGCGGGAACGCTCGCCTGCGGCATGTTCGGGAGTCCCTGCAGCAGGTCCTGCAGCGCGGCGTCGGCCTGCGCGGCGGCCGTTTCAAGCTGCTCGGTGCGCTGCTTTAACGCGCCGGTCTGCTCGCCGACGGCTGCGACGTCCTTGCCTTCGCGCTTCAGCACGGCGAACTGCTGCGAAAGTGCGTTGCGCTGCGCTTTCACCGTTTCCAACTCGGTTATCGCAGTGCGGCGTTCCGCGTCGAGCGCGGCGAAACGGTGCAGCGGGGCTGTCTCGGCGCCTCGCGCACCCAGCCGTTCCGCCACCAGCGGGAGATTCGCCCGCACGAAGGATAGATCAAGCATACGGGTCTTATTCTAGCCTCCCCGCGGCGCGGCGACAGCTTAGAATCGGAAGCGAATGAGCGACCTCCGAAAGATTCAGCGCGCCCTCCTTTCCGTAACCGACAAGTCCGGCCTCGTCGACTTCGCCCAAACCCTCGCCAACCACGGCATCGAGCTCGTTTCCACCGGCGGTACCGCCAAGGTGCTGCGCGACGCCGGGCTCACCGTCCGCGACATCGCCGACCTGACCGGCTTTCCGGAAATGCTCGATGGCCGCGTGAAAACGCTGCACCCGGTCGTGCACGGGGGCCTGCTGCACCGCCGCGACGACCCCGCCCATGTCGCCGCCGTCGAAGCGCACGGCATTGGGCCGATCGATATGCTGGTCGTGAATCTGTACGCATTTGAGAGAACCGCGGCCAAGCCCGGCGTGAGCTTCGAAGAGATCATCGAGAACATCGACATTGGCGGCCCTTCAATGCTGCGGTCGGGCGCGAAAAACTTTGAAGACGTGGCGGTGGTGTCAGACGCCGCCGACTACGTCCTGCTGACCGCCGAACTGGAGCAGCTCGGCGGCAGCCTTTCCCGCGCCACCCGTGCCCGCCTCTCGCGGCAGGCGTTTGCGGTCACCGCCGCGTATGACGCCGCGATCGCGTCCACGCTGGAAGCGCACGCGGCGAAGCCGTCCTCCGCTACGGCCGCCGCGGCGCTGCCGGACACGCTGCGCATCCTCGCGCCGCGATCCGCCGTCCTCCGCTACGGCGAAAATCCTCACCAGCGCGCGGCGGTGTATGTCGACGGCTCGGGGCAGGGCATCGCCGGGGCCGCGCAGTTGCAGGGCAAGGAACTCAGCTTCAACAATCTGGTCGATCTCGACGCCTGCTGGGCTCTTGCGTCCGAGTTCACGAGCCCGGCGGTCGCGATCATCAAGCACACAAATCCCTGTGGCGTCGGGCTCGGCAACACGCCGCTTGAAGCCTACACGCGGGCCCTCGAGGCCGACCCGGTGTCTGCCTTTGGCGGCGTGATCGGCGTCAACAGGGCCGTGGATGCTGATGCCGCTGCCGAGATGGCGAAGCTGTTCGTCGAGGCTATCGTCGCCCCGGAGTTCACCCCGGAAGCTCTCGCGCTGTTTGCCGCGAAAAAGAACCTGCGGCTGGTCGGCATCACGCCGAAGGCCGCTGCAACGGCGCTCAAGCAGGTGTCCGGGGGCTTCCTGCTGCAGGACGCCGACACCGCCGTGCTCGCGGCGGCGGACCTCAAGATCGTGACGCAGCGCAAGCCTACGCCTGCCGAAACCGACGCGCTTCTGTTCGCCTGGACTGTGTCGAAACATGTGAAGTCGAACGCGATCGTGTACGCCCGGCTGCGCGACGGCTTCGGCCAGACAGTCGGCGTGGGTGCGGGGCAGATGAGCCGGGTGGACGCGGCTCGCTTCGGCGCCTTGAAAGCCGTGCTTCCGCTCGCCGGCACAGTGGCGGCGTCGGACGCATTTTTTCCGTTCGCCGATGGCCTTGAGGTCGTTGCCGGAGCCGGCGCGACCGCCGTCATTCAACCTGGAGGGTCAGTGCGCGATGCCGAAGTTATCGCCGCAGCCGACCGGCTTGGCATAGCGATGGCCTTCACGGGCATTCGCCACTTTCGCCACGGTTGAAGCGGCGTGCCTGCCTGGACGGCAGGCCGCATCCAAACCGAAACAGGGCGCGTCTAAAACTGCAACTGCCTTGGTAGCCGGAGCCTCCACGGCGATCCGGACAACTTCAGGCCCCCAAAGGATTCCGATGATGCTGCTTCGCCGCACGCTGTTTCGCCTCGCCGCCGCCGGTCTGGTTTTCGCGCCGCTCGCTTCAACGGCCTCGCTGGCGCAAAAAGCGACGCAGGTGGCGCCGCAGGCTGCCGATCGCAGCGGTGCCTACTACCACTACGGTCTGGCCAAGATGTATGAAGAGCTGGCGACCGCAAACGGCCGACAGGACTACGCGACGCAAGCCATTGAGGAATACAAGCTGGCCCTGACCAGCGACCCGGACTCCCGCATGTTGCAGAACGGCCTGGCCGACCTGTATTTCCGACTTGGCCGCATTCGTGAAGCCGTGACCGCGTCGCAGGACCAGATCAAGCAGCACCCCGACGATGTGCAGGCGCATCAGTTGCTCGGGCGCGTGTACCTGCGCTCGCTTGGCGACATGCAGGGGCCGCAGTCCGGCGAAATGCTGCAACTGGCGCTCAAGGAGTACCAGGAGATCGCCCGGCTGAAGCCTGACGATCTTGAAACCCACCTGCTTCTGGGCCAGCTCTACGGCCTGAACCATGACTCCGCCAAGGCCGAAGCCGAGTTCAAGGAGGCGCAGCGGATCGACAGCGGGTCGGAAGAAGTCGCGCTAAGCATCGCAAGGCTATATTCCGAGCAGGGTGACTTCAAGCGTGCCGTCACCGCCTTGACCGACGTGCCCGAAGACGACCGCAGCGCGCGCATGGAGTTCGCGCTTGCCGGGCTCTACGATCAGTTGAAGCAGCCGAAAGATGCCGCCGCCGCCTACAAGCGCGCTCTCGACCAGGACCCGGACAACGCCGACGCCAAGCGTGGCCTGGCGAATGCGCTTGCGGCCGACGGACAGGCCGACGCCGCCGGCAAGGTATATCAGGATCTCGCCGATGTAGACCCCGCCGATGTGCAGTCGCTCATTCGCGCCGCCGATATAGAGCGGATGCAGGGGCATTATGAGGAGTCGCTCGCTACTTTGAAGAAGGCGCAGGCGGTCACCTCCGATGTGCCTGAACTGAGCTACAGCCTGGCGCTCACCTACGACGCGCTGGGCCGTTACGACGAGGCCAGTAAAGCTCTGCGCGACTGGCTGGCAGCGAACGACCATCCCGATGGCAAGTACAACGATGGCGACGCCTCAAACCGCGTCGCGTTCCTTGACCGGCTCGCCACGATAGAGCGCGAGCAGGGCAGAACCGACGACGCCGTAGCGGCGTATAAAGAGATGGCTACGCTCGGCAGCACCAACGGCCCGCGCGCGGTGGAAGAGCAGGTGGACACGCTGCGCGAGGCTCATCGCTGGCCCGAATCCACAGCGGTTGCCGCCCAGGGCGCGAAGGATTTCCCCCGCAGCAAAGACCTGCAACTTACGTACGCTCGGCAACTGGCGGATACGGGCAAGCTCGATGAAGGCACAAAGTTGGCTGAAGCACAACTGAGCGGCACACCCGACGACCGCGATGTGTATTACACCCTGATCGACATCGACCAGCGCGCCAAGCGGTGGAAAGATGCTGCGGCTCTGCTTGATAAGGTCGAAGCTTTGGCAACGAAGCCGGAAGACAAAGTGTTCGTGTACTACTACCGCGGCCGCGTCGCGTACCAGGAAAAGCTCTTCGACGCAGCGGAAGCGGACTTCCGCAAGGCGCTCGAGATCGATCCGCAGAACGCGGCTGTCGAAAACGAGCTGGGGTACGCGCTCTCAGAACGCGGCAAGAACCTGAACGAAGCTTTGGCGATGCTGCAGAAAGCCGTCACCTTCGATCCGCAGAACGGGGCCTACCTGGACTCCCTGGGCTGGGTGTACTTCAAGCTGGGACAGTATGCCCTGGCCGAAGACAATCTGCGCAAGGCAGTCGCCCGCACCGGAACCGATCCCACCGTGCTCGATCATCTTGGGGAAGCATACGAAAAGGCCGGCAAGCTGAAGCTGGCAGTTGCCGAGTGGCAGAAAGCTGTCTCGGAGTATGCGACGTCGTTGCCGGCGGACGCCGATCCTGCGGATGTCGCGAAGGTGGAACACAAGCTTGAAGGAGCCCGCGTGAAGCTTGCGCACGCGTCCTCCCCAAAGTAGCTGCGGCGGGCCTGCGTCATGCCGCCGCCGGGCATCGCGCTACACTGTTTACGGATGCCTGAAAGACTGACTTTTTGCGGCGTGTTCGGCAGGGAAGAGTCGCTCCTTGCGCAGCGCGCCTTTTCCGCTCCGCAGGGCGAAGGCCGCGGCCCGTTCGACCGTGATCGCGACCGCATCGTACAGTCAAGAGCCTTTCGCCGGTTGGCTGGTAAAACGCAGGTCTTCACCAGTCGTGCGTCCGACCACTTTCGCAGTCGCCTGACCCACACCATCGAAGTAGCCCAGGTCGCGCGTCAGGTCGCCGCTGCCCTGGGGCTCAACGTCGATCTAGCGGAAACTCTGGCGCTGGTCCACGACATCGGACACCCACCCTTCGGCCACGCCGGCGAGCGCGCCCTGGATCGCTGCTTGCAACGGCACGGTCTGCGCTTCGACCACAATCTTCACGCGCTCCGTATCGTGGAGCGCTTCGAGCAGCGCTACGCCGGGCACCGCGGGCTGAACCTGACGCTCGGCACCCGGGAAGGCATTGTCAAGCACTCGCGCGACTATTCCGTCAGCGAACATCCCGATCTGGCCGAGTATTTCCTGGACCAAAGCCCGCCGCTTGAAGCGCAATTGATCGACCTTGCGGACGAGATTGCCTACCTCACGGCCGATCTCGATGACGGTGTCGAGTCGGGTCTGCTCGACATCCGGCATGTGCGCGATCACGTCGGCATCTTGCGATCGAGCTACGCCGGCGTGCAACAGGCCCATCCCGGAGCGCAGGAAAAGTACATCTTCCACGACGCCCTGCAGGCGATGCAGAAAACGCTGATCCTGGATCTCATTCGAACCACGCGTCAGAACGTGGAGCTTTTAGGGGCTTCGTCGTTGCAGAATATACGCAACCATCACTCTCGTCTGGCGATCTTTTCCGCGCCCGCGGAGGCGCAACGGCAGGAAGAAAAACGCTATCTGTACGAGACACTGTACACCTGCCCCGAGCTCGACCTGGAGCACCGGAAGGCAAGTGAAGTGGTCACCGAGCTCTTTGAGTTCTGGGTAGACGAACCCGAAGAGCTTCCCGAAGCCTACTTCGCCGAGATCGAGAGCGAAGGGCTGCCCCGCGTTGTGGCGGACTACATTGCCGGTATGACCGACAACTTCATTCTTCTGCAATACGCAGAGTTCCGCCGCCGCATCCGTTCCGGAACCGCACGACTCTGGCCGCGACGTTGAAGTATTGTCGAAACCGGAACGTGCATCGCTTCCGCAGTGTGTAGTAAAGTAGAGCAAGCGCTGAGACACGCTTTCAGCCGTGCGTCCCCGTCGTCCAGCGGTTAGGACACCGCCCTTTCACGGCGGTAACACGGGTTCGAATCCCGTCGGGGACGCCAATCTCTCCCATTCACATTCCTACGCCGAGCAAAGCGCACGCAAACCGTGTAGCCCCATCGTCAAGGTGACTCCGCTTTTTCCGCGAAGGTCGCACCACCGCGTCAGATGGTCCGCCCGCAGAAGCGGTCGGTTACCGATGCGGGTTGACAAGTCACGGGGTATGATGGGAATCGTGCGTTTTGCGCAGCTTGGATGGGTATGAGACTTCTCGATATTCTGTTTGGCAAACCCCTTGCCAGTAGTGCGGCTCACGGCGAAGAAATCGGGGTTGCGGCCGGTATTCCCATTTTTGGCCTAGACGGCCTTACCAGCGCCGCGTACGGCCCTGAGCAGGCGATGTCGCTCTTGATTCCGCTTGGTTTGTTGGGCGTGCAGCAGCATTTGCTTCCGATTTTTTACGCGATCCTGACGCTGCTGGTGATCCTGTATTTCAGCTACCGCCAGACCATCACGGCGTACCCGAACGGTGGTGGCTCCTATACCGTCGCCAGTGAAAACCTGGGCGACGCGGCCGGGCTGCTGGCCGCCGCGGCTCTGATGATCGACTACATCCTGACCGCCGCGGTCGGTATTTCAGCCGGAGTCACGGCGCTGGTCAGTGCCGTTCCCCGGCTTCATCCCCACCAACTCAGCCTGTGCCTGGTCATTCTTGCGGTGATCGTGATCGTGAACATGCGCGGCGTGAAGGAGTCCGGTTTCGCCTTCATGCTGCCGACGTTCCTGTTCGTCGGAACGCTGGTGATCACGGTGCTTTTTGGCGTGTACCACGCGTACATGGCGCACGGGCACCCGATGCCGGTGGCCACGCCGCCCGCGCCGATACCCGCAACCATGCAGTATCTGACGCTCTGGTTGTTGCTCAAGGCGTTTGCCAGCGGATGCGCCGCCATGACGGGAGTGGAAGCCGTTTCGAACGGTGTCACGGCATTTCGGCAGCCAAAAGCCGTCAATGCCAATCGCGCCCTCACGGTCATTATCGGTATCCTTGTGCTTCTGCTGCTGGGTCTCGCCTACGTGGCCAAGGTGTACGGCGTTTCCGCCATGGACCCGAACGCGACCGACTACCAGAGCGTGCTTTCAATCGAGGTGGCCGCGGTGTTCGGGCGCGGGTGGTTCTACTTCGTCACCATGGCCAGCGTGCTGGCGGCGCTGTCGTTCAGCGCGAACACGGCGTTTGCCGACTTTCCACGCATGGCCCGCGCCATCGCTCTGCGCGACTACCTGCCCCACGTCTTCATTTTGAAAGGCCGCCGCCTTCTGTTTTCGCACGGTATCTACGCGCTCACCGGGTTTACGGCGCTGATCCTCATCATCTTCGATGGCGTTACCGACCGTCTGATACCGCTCTACGCGATAGGCGCGTTCTTGGCGTTTACCCTCAGCCAGGCGGGCATGGTGAAGCACTGGCTCAAGGAAAAGGACGCCAGCCATCGCCACGTCAAGATGTTCCTGAACGGCCTCGGCGCTATTGCCACAGGAATCACCCTGGTCGTCGTGCTGGTGGCGAAGTTCATGTCCGGGGCTTGGGTGACCGCCCTCCTGGTGCCGATGTTGATCCTTCTGATGCTCAGCATCAAGCGTCACTACACCCGCGTAACACTTGAAACGGAAGATCCAACGCCGCTGCGCACCACCGGTCTCGAGCCGCCCATCGTCGTCATTCCAATGGCGCGCTGGGACAAAATTACCGAAAAAGCCATGCGCTTCGGTATGTTGATGAGCCCTGTCATGAAGGTCGTCCACGTGGACTCAGACGACACCGATGCCGTGGGGGCGGTGTGGCACGACATGGTTCTGGTCCCGTTGCGTGAAAAGAATCTGATCGAGCCGGAACTGATCACCGTCAAAAGCAGCTTCCGCACCATCCTTTCACCGCTGATGGATTACGTGCTGAAGCTGGAGGACGAGAATCCAGGGCGAAAGATCGCCGTCATTCTGCCGGAACTCGTGGTGCGTCATTGGTGGGAAAACCTGCTGCACAACCAGCGCGTGCAGATCCTGAAAGTGATCCTGCTGCTGCGCGGCAACCAGCGCATCGTGGTCGTCAATATTCCCTGGTATCTGTAGAAGCAAACCAGCCCTGACGCGGCGAACGCGTCAGGGCTG
>CALMON010000055.1 GCA_937871785.1 uncultured Granulicella sp. | reverse complement strand
CGCCTGGGTCTTGTTGTTGAAGGGGGGGTCGCCGAGAATGTCGCCGCGGTCCATATAGGCGCGGCGAAAGGCCTCGGCGATGATGTGGACCTGCTCGGGCGATCTGTCTCCCGTGGCGGCACCGCCGGGGCCGAGCTTGCCGAGGTGGTAGCCTTCAAGAATGTTCAGCGCTTCGATGAGCACGATGCCACCGGAGCTTGGCGGCGGCGAAGTCAGCACCTCCAGGCCGCGGTAATGGCCGACGAGCGGCTCGCGCTCCTTGCATTGGTAGGCGGCGAGGTCGGCCGCGGTGATCAGGCCGCCGCTGCGGGCTTCAAAGGCGGCGATTTCAGTGGCCATCTTGCCCTTGTAAAAGTCGTCCGGGTTGGCTGCGATACGCTCCAGCGTACGGGCCAGCTCAGGCTGCCGGAAGATTTCGCCGCCCTTGTAGAAGTTGCCGTCGCGCTGAAAAATGCGCTTCGATTCGGGAAATTGGGTAAGCAGAGAAGTGTGGAAGCTACGCGCTTCTTCGTCCGGCATCACAAAGCCCTCGCGCGCCAGCCGGATGGCCGGGGCCATGACCTTCGCGAGCCCGAGTTTGCCGAAGTGCTGCTCCGCGTACACCAGCCCGGCGACCGTTCCCGGAACGCCGCTCGCCTTCGACCCCACTGTCGAAAGCCTGGGAACGACATTGCCGGCGGCGTCGAGATACATGTCGCGGCCAGCGGCGGCGGGGGCCTTTTCGCGATAGTCGAGAAAGGTAGGCTTGCCGCCGTTCAGCTTGTCGGAGGCCGGCCGGATGAGCATAAAGCCGCCGCCGCCGATGTTGCCGGCCGGCGGAAACACCACGGCCAGCGCGAAGCCGACGCCCACTGCGGCATCGACCGCGTTGCCACCCTGCTTCAGGATGTCGACGCCGGCGTCGGTGGCGTCACGCTGGATGGTGACCACCATGGCATGGTCGGTCTGGACCGGCGCAGATGCCTGCGCGGACACAGAAAGCGGCAGAGCCAGAACGAGGGTAGCGGCAAAAGGCGTGTGAAAGGTGGTCTTCATCGGTGTGAACGCTCCAGAACAGGGATGGGACAAGAAACAGGACGGGGGCAGGCAGGGACAACGTCATCATAGCCGCCACCGTGTTCGCCCGAGCGGCTCTCGCTGCAGATAAGGCAGAACGGTCAGGGCAGGGCCAGGCGCGTAGGCTACACTGGATCGGTGCAGGCGGTCGGGCGATCGCTGCCGCGTTGCTCCTCGTAAGGGAAGTTTTCGCGGGGGAGGAAAGTCCGAACTCCACAGGGCAGTGTGCCGGATAACGTCCGGGGTTCCGCGCTTCAAGGCGCAGGATACGGCCAGTGCAACAGAAAGCAAACCGCCTCGGGTTGTTGGGCTCGTTTCGCGAGAAACTGGCTCAGGCACGCGGCCCGCGGTAAGGGTGAAAGGGTGGGGTAAGAGCCCACCGCGGACGCAGTAATGCGGACGGCATGGTAAACCCCACACGGAGCAAGACCAAATAGGCAGGGATGCGCGGGCTCCTCTTCAGCCGCGGAGCGCACCGGTCCGGTGCGGCAAGGTGAAGGGAGCGTCTTCCCCTGGAAGGCGCGGCCGGGTTCCCGCAGCGATGCGGGTCCGGCGACCGAAACCTGCGGGTAGGTTGCTGGAGCGCGTCAGTAATGGCGCGCCTAGAGGAATGATCGCCTAGAACAGAATTCGGCTTACGGACCGCCTGCACACAGATTCGAACCCACCCGGCGGCGAGCGCAGGAGGCCCACCGCCGGCTGGGCGGTTGGCGCGAACTGCGTTTCTGCTGCCTGCCGCGTCATTTCGATGACCAAAGTGACCCGAAATGGGTAGAAACCCGGCCTGCGCTTCAAGTAAACTGACGTCATGCCAACCTCCCATTCCCAACGCGTTTTCGCCCTGCTGTGCGCTGTTCCCCTGGTGTTGTCGATGGCCGGTTGTGGAGCGGGGGTGCTGGCGACCAATGGGACGGAGTCCGTGCAGATTCGCGGCAACGTTATAGGCGGGCAGCAGCCGGTCGCCTCGTCGGATATCAAGCTGTACGCGGCGGGCACGGCGGGCAACGGCTCCGCATCGCGGCCCATGCTCCTGAGCGGCACAACGCCGATCACGGTCACGACGGACCAGAACGGCAACTTCAGCATCACCGGCGACTACGCCTGCAGCAATCTCGAAGACCAGGTGTACATTGTGGCGCAAGGCGGCAATCCCGGCCTGACAGCGGGCACTAACAATGCGGCGCTTACCCTGATGACCGCTCTGGGCCGCTGCGGCGATCTGCCGACGACACAGTTCATCACGGTCAACGAGCTGACCACGGTGGCGGCCGCCTGGGCGCTGACGCCATTTCTCAAGGACGCGGCGGACCTTGGCGCCACGGCGACAAACACGGCAGGCATCCGCAACGGCTTTTTGAACTCGCGGCTACTGGTGGACCCCGGCACCGGTTTTGACGCCACGGCGACCGCGAATCTGAAAGTGGAAACCCGCAAGCTGAACACGCTGGCCGATGCGCTGGCAAGCTGCGTCAATTCCGATGGCACAAGCGGCTGCTCGACGCTGTTTGCCGCGGCCACACCGCCGAGCGGAACGGCCCCGGCCAACACCCTTGCCGCGGTGCTGAATATCGTTCGCAACCCCAGCAACAAGGTAACCGACGTGTTCAATACGGTAGGCACCGTGCCGCCGTTTGGGCCGACGCTCACGAAGGCTCCCAGCGACTGGACCATGAGCCTGACGGTCAGCGGCGGCGGTGTGTCGTTGCCGACGGGTCTGGCTTTGGACGCCGAGGGTAACGTCTGGGTGGCCAGCTATAACGGCGTTCTGAGCGCGTTCACGCCGCAGGGCGCTCCGATGAGTTCGACCGGTTACGGCGTCGGCACACTGAGCGAATCGTACGGCCTGGTGGTGGATACGAACGACGACATCTGGGTAACGATCGAAGAGCAGCCGCATCACACGCCCACGCGGGGCAGCATGGTGAAGTTTCACGGTGTAAAAACGGGGGCCACGGCGGGAAATACCATCGGTGGGTTTGCGCCGGATTCAACCGGAAACTACGTGTTTTACGACGGGTCGGTCGACTACCCCGTGGCGCTTTCAGCCGACACCAATGGCAACATCTTCATGGACAATTCTGCGAACGCTTCCGTGACGGTGTTCAGCAACACGGGAGCGGCATTGCTTGACGGCCTGGGAAGCGGCGCGTCCGCGCAGCCATTGGCGATCGCCGTCGACACCGCGCACGGTGTGTGGCTGGCAAACCAGGGCGACCAGTCCGTAACGCACGTGGACGCAAGCGGCAACGTGCTGGCGCACCCGACCAACTGCTGCAACGGGGCGAACGGGCTGGCTTTGGACGGCTTCGGCAACGCCTGGGTGGCCAACTACTACGGCAGCACGATCAGCGAGGTGGGACCCACCGGCACAGTGCCCATCGCCCTGCAAGCAGGCGGCGGCCTGAACACCCCGGGCAACATCGTCATCGACGCGGCGCAGGACATCTGGGTCGATAATTATCGCGGCACATCGTTCTCGCACCTGGCAGGAAACAGCAGCACGCTCGCGCCGGGCACGGGGATTTCCGGAAGCAAGGGCTACGGCCAGGACGCCGGGCTGATGCTGCCGTTCGGCATCGGGTTCGACCCCACCGGCAACATCTGGTTGTCGAACTTCGGCGGCACGACGATCACGATGTTCTTCGGCGCGGCGACGCCGACCAGGACCCCGGTCGTACCGGCTCCGGTCGCTCCGTAACCCGTTTCGACCGCTCGCCTGCGACTGGGTGAGCCCTATGCCACTTTCGCAATGGTTGTCGCTGTGTTTCGCTTCACCTTGTAGGCCGGCTTCGTCCCACCCGGGCAACGTAGTTGCTCGAGGAGTGTTTCCGGAGATGAAGCGTACACAGACCCTGCTTTCCCTTTTTGTTCTTTCTGCGATGTTTGCTCGCGGAGCCAGCGCCGCCCATACGCATGTGCCTTCGCCCAGTACGTGGGTGCTCAACCTGCATGAAACGCAGTTCGGCGGCGGGCCGTCGTTCAAGGCAGATACCGATGTTGTGCTGGTCGATAACGAGCAGCGGCTGCACTGGAAAGATGTGACGACGCTGAACGACGGAAGCGTCGGCAAAACCTCCTGGGACGGGCCTGAGGACGGCACGCTACACCCGATCCAGGGCTACCCCGGCGCGCAGGCAAGCTGGAATGCGGCGGACGACTCCGAGGTCATCGTGAACCCCGACGGGTCCGAGGTCCACGCGATCATGACGCTGTCGGCGGACGGCAAAAAGATGATCCTGACGCAAACCTATGCGTTCAAGAACGGGAAAGTCTTTCATCAGAAGCTGGTCTACGATCGCACGAAATAGAAGGCCGAGTCTCGCTGTGCCCGTCGCAGGAGACTTCGCGGCGCACAGCGGAGTCTAACGGAGGGATGAGAGTTTTTTTCAAGCGCACGGCTCTGAGTGCGGTCCTGCTGGCGGCAGGAACGTTGCTGGCGCAAGGAGCCCCCGTGAAATCCGTACCCAAGCCCCTGCCGATGTTTGAGTTGCGGACCCGCCGCATGGACGTCGATGTAGATGGCGCGCCGAACGCCTATGGACCGCGCGGCAAAAAGACGCTGGACGTGCTTAAAAACAGCCGCCTCGAAGGCAAGCGGCACGGCGAGATCGTAGGCTACCTGACCGACGACGACGACCCGAGCATTCCGATCATTCAGGGCCCCAACGATCCCTGCCCGGGGTTCTACATCTCACAAACTTCCTACACGGACCACGCCCGCAAAGACCCCAAAGACCCTCTGCGCTACGTGGACGCGACGCGGATCAACTACGTCGTGCTGGGCGACGAGGCGAAGCGCCAGGGGGCGCGCATCGGCGATTTTGTGGCCGTGTATTCGCGCAAATACCGCAAGGCGGTGTACGGCATTGTTGCGGACGAGGGAAACCCGTCGGGCGACGAAGGGTCGCTGCACCTGTTGCAGGACCTCGGCTATCCGTTCGTCGACGGGCGCGACGACTCGGTCGAAAAAGAAGGAGAGGTGACCGTGCGGTTCTATCCGCGATCGAACCCGGGCCGGCTTTTTTTTCGCGAGCAGGAGGCTCTCGACGCGGCGGCCAAGAAGGCCGGGGTGAGCCTTCTGTTCGCAACCCAAACTGCCTCCCAACGCTAGCTGCATCCAACCGGTAGCTGCGTACGGCGGCGACACAGGGAGACGGACACCATGGAATTTCGCACACTCGGACGGTCGGGCATGAAGGTTCCCGAGCTTTGTTTCGGAACCGGCACGTTTGGCGGCAGCAATGAATTCTTCAAGGCCTGGGGGCAGACCGATGTCGACGAAGCGCGCAAGCTGATCGACATCTGCATGGAAGCCGGCTGCAACTTCTTCGATACGGCGGACGTGTACTCGGACGGCGAAAGCGAGAAGGTTCTGGGCCGCGCGATCGACCACCTGAAGCGCGCAGACGTGCTGCTTTCGACCAAGACGACGTTCCGCTTCGGCCCCGGACCGAATAACGTGGGGAGTTCGCGCTACCACATTACGCAGCAGGTAGAAGGGTCGTTACAGCGGCTCGGTACGGACTACATCGACGTGTACCACATGCACGCGTTCGACGCGTTGACGCCGGTGGAAGAAACCCTGAACACGCTCGACAAGCTGGTGCGCGAAGGCAAGGTGCGTTACATCGCCTGCTCGAATTTTTCCGGCTGGCACCTGATGAAGTCGTTGAGCGCGAGCGAGCGTTACGGCTGGTCGCGGTATGTGGCGCAGCAGGTGTATTACTCGCTGATCGGCCGCGACTACGAGTGGGAGCTGATGCCGCTGGGCGTCGACCAGGGTGTGGGCGCGCTGGTTTGGTCGCCGCTCGGATGGGGTAGGCTGACGGGCAAGATTCGCCGCGGGCAGCCGCTGCCGCAGGACTCGCGCTTGCAGAATGCGATGGTGGTCGGCGCGGGCCCGCGGCCGGATGAGGAACTGCTGTACAACGTCGTCGACGCGCTGGACAAGGTCTCCGCAGAAACCGGCAAGAGCGTTCCGCAGGTGGCTTTAGCGTGGGTGCTGGCGCGGCCGACGGTCTCGTCCGTGATCATCGGCGCACGCGATGAAAAACAGCTTCGGGCCAATCTCGCGGCGGCGGAGTTCAAGCTGTCTGCCGAACAGATCACCGCGCTCGATGCCGCCAGCCGCGTGAACCTCGCGTACCCGTACTGGCACCAGGTGCAGTTCGCGGAGCGTAACCCGTTCCCTGTGCCGCAGCAAATGAGCGAGTAGTTTAGAAAAACAGCTCAGGGTTTACCGAGAAGTGCACGGACAGCAAGCGATTTTGCTTGGCTGTCAGTGCACGCTCCCCCGTACGACGGCGGGCAGGCTGGCTCCTGTTGTTCTTCGGCGTCCAGCAGAGTTTCACCATGCTGATCGAGAAGAAGCGCGAGTCAGTCCCGTTGAGACGAATGTGGAAGAGCGTAGTGCCTTCCTCGAAGTCTTCGATCAGCAGTGTCCGTAGAGCAAGCAGTTTTCTACGGCTGCCCACATGCATACCGCTATGGTAACTCCGGCGGCAACCCGTGTTCCGTTGCGCAGTTGCGCGAAACCCTTTTGCCTCATCTACGTTAGACAAGATGCAGGGTCGAACAGGGCGGGCAGGCAGCCGTCGCCGCGATCCGGTTGTGTAAGAAAGGAAACGACGATGACGACAAACTTCGCAAAGCACGTAGCTCGTGGCCTGCTGGCGCTGGGGTTGATGGCCGGCGCAGGGTCGGCTCTGGCGCAGTATGGGCAGTATGGACC
>CALMON010000054.1 GCA_937871785.1 uncultured Granulicella sp. | reverse complement strand
GCGTTCGGTGTTGCTGCGGACGAGTGACTTCCTCCAACTCGTAGAAAGTATGGCATCGAAGAGCCTTCCCTCTAAATAGGTCCTGCTAAACGTGGTCGCGCCGCCTGGGCAGGGGAGCGCCACAGCCGACACAAGTTGGCTTTAAACTGAAGACGCACTCCAACGGCGGCCAGAAGTGGGCTCTTGCGATGCGGTCGACTCGCTCCACACGGGTTACCTGCGCAGACGTCCGGGTGCGTGTGTACAAAGCGGTCCAAGGTGCGACACCCCCAAAGAGACTTTCGTGTAAAGCCCCGCCCTGCGGACGCGAGAATGAGCGAGTTACTGCGTCTGCTGGCCGTCATCTTCGTGCGCTGAATCCGGGAGGAACAGCCGAAAGCTCGTGCCTTGCCGGCGTGTTCCAACGGTGCTCCGAACCCTGAGATGACCTTTGTGCTTGGAGATGATTTCCGATGAAACCCAGAGCCCCAGTCCCGTGCCGCCGATACCCTTGGTCGAGTAAAAGGCTTCAAAGATTCGTCGCCGAACCTCGTCGCTCATGCCGTGGCCGCTGTCCGCGACAAGGATGCTGAGTCCGTTCGCGCCCGTACGCCAGTCCAGGCTGCAGCTGCACCGAATCTTCAGGGTTCCCCCGGTACGCATCGCATCGATCGCGTTTCCGATCAGATTGCTAAGTACCTGCCGAATTTCACCCTCGTAACAAACCACCCGTGAGTCGCCACGAAAGTCCGTGATCACGTCAATGGAACTGTTTGCCAGGCGGCCCTTATACAAAGCAAGGATGGGAACAAATAGCTCTTCTGCCGTGATCGAAACCGGTCGCGTCGATTGTCGATGGAAGCGCAAATTCTGCTTGGTAATTTCCGCTGCGCGCTGCAACTCGCTGGACGCCAAGTCCAGGTGCGCTTGCGAGTCGGCCGAGAGATTGGGATCGTTCCTGACGATATAGATCAGATTTGTAATCGACTCCAGTGGATTGTTGAGTTCGTGCGCGATAGAGGATGCCAGCCGGCCGACAGCCGCAAGCTTCTCGCTTTCCAGCAGGGAAGCTGAAGCCTTGTCGCGCTCTTTGCTGACGCGCTCCACTTCATACTGCCGGGCACGGCTCTTGAGCGCCGCGCGCCCTGCGCTCGCCAGGGTGCTGGGACGTATGGGGCGCTCCAGAAACGTGACATTCGGCAATCCGCCCAGGGCTGCTTCCACCCTGCCGATGATTGGAGACTCCATACCGCCCGGGACAAGCACAAGAACCGGCAAATCAGACCAGTCCGGTTGCAGTGCCAGCGCTTCCGTCAGCAGCGCCAGAAACGCGGGCGTAAACGCCTCCTGCGTCAGCATCAGTGCGCCTGCCCTGCCTGAGCGCACGGCGTCGAGCAGCGAAGAAGGCTCCACGATGCATTTCGCCTGAATGTCGGACGACATGAGCATACCGAGCAGAAGCTCAGCATCGCGGCCAAAAGGGGCCAGAATGAGAACGGTATTTCTATTCGGCACTTGCTGGCTCTTCGGGCGCGATGCGTGCTTTGTCGCCGACAAACTCCGGCACCCCCGTCAGGACACCGCGAAACTCTGTCAGCGCGCTCCCAACGATGATGCGGCCCGGCTTGAAAATCAACTCACGCAGCGTACGCTCGTGGTCGCCCACGCGCTTCTTCAGCACGGACAAGCTTTGCCGAATCCTGCCTTCCGCTTCGAAATAACGAATCAGCACGACCGTATCCGCAAGGTAGCTAACGTCTACCTGGGCCTGCATGCTTCCTACCAGACCGTGCTGCGTCATAATCAGCAGCGTGACGACGCCCTTCTGGTTCAGGTACGCCAGCAGTTCATGCAGGTGAAGGATCAAGTCCGACTCGCCCGGCATCGAGTTCATAAAGCCGTTCAAACTATCGATCACGACGACGCGCGTGTCGCGCTCTTCCACGTCGCTGCGTATCTGCCAGATAAACTCACCGGGAGAAAGTTCGGCGGGGTCGATCTGCGACATGCTAAGCGTGCCGCGTTCCAGCTCAGTGCCGATGTCCATGCCGAGCCCTTCGGCGCGGGCTTGCGCCGTGCGCAGCACTTCGTCAAAGGCATACACAATGGCCCTGTCCCCCCGCTTCGCAGCGGCAAACGCATACTGCATCGCAATGGAAGACTTACCGGCTCCGGAAGGACCGATGACGAGCGTACTGGAGCCTCGCGGAATGCCGCCGCCGAACAGCTGGTCCAGCTCCTCCAGGCCGCTTTTGATCTCGTCCCCTTCGAACGTCTTGCCATGCTCGGCGGCGATCAAACGTGGGTATACCACCACGCCTTGCGTCAGGATGTTGTAGTCATGCAGGCCTTCACGGAACGTCGACCCGCGAAGCTTTACGATCTCCACGCGGCGCCGTGTGACGCCGAAAGATCGAGGCAGCTTTTCTAAGCGGATCACACCGTGAGCGATGCTTTGCAGCTGCAGGTCGTGGTCGACCGCGGTCCTGTCATCCAGCAGAATGGCCGTCGTCTTTCGTCCGGATAGGAACTGTTTCAGGGCGAGAATCTGGCGGCGGTAGCGCATGGCATCGCCGGAAAGCATGCGCAATTCGGAAAGCGAGTCGATCACCAGGCGGTCAGGCATGGCCTTGTCGATGGCGTCCGTGAGACGCGTGATGGTCGAAGACAACTCGACTTCGCTGGGGTGGAAGACGGTGTATTGCTGTTCGCTCGAAAGGCTGCCTTCCTCGGGCACAAACTCAACGATGGGCACGGTAGTCAGGTCCCATTCATGCGACTCCGCCGATTCGCGCAGTTCCGCTTCCGGCTCGGACAACGTCACGTACAAGACCTTGTCGCCCTGAGCGACTCCGCGCAGAAGGTATTGCATCGCGATGGTGGTTTTGCCGGTGCCAGGGTCGCCTTCCAACAGGTATAACTGCCCGGCCGGAAGCCCGCCCTTCAGGATGTCGTCCAGTCCCGGAACACCGGTTTCGACTCGTTTTTGCTTCTGCATGTGTCCTGCCGACCTTCCGCGCACGCGCGACGTTTCTACAATGATATGTCGTACTCGCAACCAAGGAAACCCGAAGCTCCGCAAGGGCGGCACTGCCCGCCGAAGGGACCCATCGGCCGTGAAGGCCCCGTCGGGCACTTGGCCCTGTCAGGGCGCGGAACTTCGCCGCACCGATGCTTGATGCAGGCCGAAGGTGAAGGCTTCCGCATTCCGCTTGACAGGTTTTCAGGAGGTCTTTCGCGACTCGGAAGACGTTCGCGATCGCGTCCTTGCGTTCACGCAGGCGAACGCCGTCGCCGGCGGCTTCCTTCCCGCCTGCGACAAGCTGCACGACACGGAATCGCGCCTGGCGCGCTGGCTGCTTATACTGCAGGGCCGCAGATGCGCTTCGTGCCGGGCGAGAGCACGAACTCCTACTTCGAAGCGCTGCGCGGTTATCTTGTGACGCAGGGCTGCCCTGTGGCGTTCTACTCCGACAAGCACTCCATCTTCCGTGCCATCGACCCGAACACCAAGGGTCCCGGAACGATGACGCAGTTCGGCCCTGCCTTCGCCGAGCTCAACATCGAGATCCTCTGCGCCAACTCCAGCCAACGTCGCACGGGTAGACCTGTGCCGTTCCGCCTACCGCGTCGATCGACTCCCGCACTTCGACGAGCTCGCATTCGTTACGGCTCACGAGGACTACCTCAAAACCATCGCGCTCCAGTGCTTTTGCAATCGCTGCGCCGACATCTCGGCCGGTACCGGTGACGACCGCGATCTCTTTGATCGGGACGTAGCACGTTAGCTGCCTTGCGTTGCAAGGACCTCAGCGCCATAACGCCGAACGCGCAGATCGGCCTGCTCTTTGTGGCCCCAGAAGCGTTCTATTTCACAAAGGCGCGATCCATACCGCCCAATATGAGCACTGGCTTCGGGCGTGACTTGTTGGTAGCTGCAGGTCTTCAAAAATTTGCCGACCCAAAGGCCCCCCGTGTACCGGGCGGCGCCCATCGTAGGCAAAGTGTGGTTGGTTCCAATCACCTTGTCACCGTAGGCCACGTTGGTTTCCGGTCCGAGGAACAGTGCACCATAGTTCTGCATATTTTCAAGAAACCAGCGCGGCTCTGCGGTGAGCACTTCGACATGTTCGTAGGCGAGCCGGTCGGCTTCCGCAAGCATCTCCTCACGGGTGTCCACAAGAATGATCTGGCCAAATTCAGCCCATGCTTCGCCGGCGATCGCCGCTGTCTTCAAGACTCCGAGCTGCCGCTCGATTTCAGCAGGAAGATCTGCGGCCAGGGCGGCCGAAGAGGTGATGACGGCGGCAGGCGAGTTCGGGCCGTGTTCAGCCTGGCCCAGTAGATCGGTGGCAACCATTTCGGCGTCCGCGGTTTTCGTCGGCCAGCACCAGAACTTCCGTCGGGCCGGCGAAGAGGTCAATGCCGACCTTGCCATAGAGCTGCCGCTTGGCTTCGGCAACATACGCATTTCCAGGGCCCACAAGCATGTCGACGGGCTTGATGGTTTCGGTACCAAGCGCCATAGCGGCGATGGCCTGCACACCGCCCATCAGATAAATCTCGTCGGCGCCGGCCATCACCATCGCCGCAATCGTTTCCGCATGGGGAGCGCCGGCAGTCGGCGGCGTGCAGGCGATAATGCGCTTCACACCCGCAACCTTCGCGGTGACGATGCTCATGTGCGCCGAGGCCACCATGGGGGAGCGGCCGCCGGGAACGTAGCAGCCCACGCTTTCGACGGGGACGTTCTTGTGCCCTAGGAAGACGCCGGGTAGGGTTTCGACTTCAATATCCACCAGCGCCGAACGCTGGTGCTTCGCAAAGTTGCGCACCTGGTCTTGAGCGAACTGGATGTCGGCGATCGTTTCCGGCGGCACAGAAGCTACGAGCGATTGCATCTGCTCCTGCGAGAGCCGGAAGCTGGCCGGTGCCCAATTGTCGAACTTGCTCGAGAACTCGCGCACGGCATTGTCGCCGCTTTCGCGTACTGACTTGATGATGCTTTCGACCGTCGCGCGAACCTTCATGTCGGCCGCATCGGAGATTTCAGCCTGTCGGGCTGCTTTGAGAAGCGTAATCATGAGACCCCTTACACCTGAATCTTGCAGTTGGAACTAAACGTGAGCCTGGTCGATGATCTCGAAGATGGCTTTGCTGAAAGCCTCAGGTTCTAACGCAAACGCGAGGTGGTTACCCGGAACTGTAACGCATGTGCCGCCGGTAAGCTCCGCCACAATCGGCGCTGTCCGCGCATAATAGGCGTCCTCACTCAATGCTCCGCGCAGCAGAACGGTTTTGACTCCGGCTTTGCGGATGGCGGCGAGGTCGGGATCGTGGTGCGCGACGCGGAGGAGTTCCTTGTTGAAGAGAAAGGCGCGATCTTCGTCTGTTCCAAGGCCACCCGGCGGCGGAGGTCCATCGATCCCCTTGAGGGCGCCCGCGAACTTCATCATTGCCGGACGAGGACCCTGCTCTTCGAAGGTCTTGATCAGGTCGAAGTTGTAGGCGCGCCAGGCTTCAGCATCCGGCAGCACGTTGATGACCGGCGGCTCGTGCACCATCAGCAGAGATACGCTTTCAGGATAGAGGGAAGCGAACTCCAGGCCCACGACGCCACCACTGCTGTTACCGAAAATCATCGTGCGAGTCTGCCCCGCAGCGTGCACGACCGCAAGCACATCACGGGCTTGCTGGCTCATATCTAGTGGAAGCGTTCTGTCGCCGGAACTGCGCGCATTGCAGCGGCGATCGAAGGTAATAACCAGGTAGCGCTCGGCGAGTATGTTCGCGAAATCTTCATACCCCGACGCATTCCCACCCGCTCCGCGAATGAGGAGAATGGCCTGCCCGGTGCCGCGCGCATCGAAAACAAGATCGGCGCCTTCTGAGTGTATGGAACTCGTGTGCTTCGTCGTCATAAATCTCCAAATATGACCGTGGTCACATCCGACACTGCCCTGTCAGATGCAGACCTGTCAAGTATTTTCTTTGTCACAGTGCCGCAGACGCCTGCCGTTCGGGTCGGCTGAACGACCAACTTCAAGAACACGCGCGCTTGTTTCGCTACAATCCGTTCAAGTGTCAGCGGATAGTCGGACGCGGAAGGAATGCAATGCAACTAGAATCAAGTGTCCAAACGCCCATGCGGCGACGAGAAAAGTCCAAGGTCGAGCGACAAGCAAAAATCTTGCGAGCCGCCCGCATGCTCTTTACCGAACTTGGGTATGAAGCCGCCACGCTCAACCAGATTGCCGCGCTCGCGGGTCTGGGCAAAGGAACGATCTTCAACTACGTCACCGACAAGCGGGACATCATCTTCCTGATCTTTCATGAAGACATCTCTTCGCTCACCGACAAAGCGCTCGAAGGAACGAGCAGCAAGCAGGATTTCAGCGACAAAATGTTGGGCATTGCAGAACTGCATTACCGTCTCTATGCCCAAAACCCGAAGCTTTCCCGCATTTTGCTCACGGAAGCGGGCTTTCACTCGGAAGGCGTACATCTGGAGAGGTTCCGCGAGCTTCGTGACACCCTGATCAGGGGGATTGAGCAGCTCGTTATTGAGGCCCAAAGGGAGGGGTTCCTTTCGCGGAACGAAACAGCCAGCTTTATGGCGCGTCAAATCTTCTTTGCTTTCTCTACCGCCATTCGAGAGTGGTTGACCACCCCACACCCGGAATGGCGTACGGGTTTGCGACAGTACAAGCGCATTTTCAAAATGCAGATGCAAGGCATAGGCTCTCCTCCGTCCTTAGGCGGCTAACCCGCCAACAGCGGGGCGAAGCTCCATCGGAGAGAGTTCGCCTACAGACCTCGAAGCAGAATGAGCTCACTTTTTGCTTTCGGCCCCTTGACAAGCGGGTTGCAGGTTCGGCACTCTCTCAAACGTGACCGTAGTCGCATTTCTCAACGGCAACTGGTTCGCGCCAGCTCTTCCGAGATTGATTGAGAGTCGAGCAGGGTCCATGGGTGGAGGTGCCTGTGTATGCCGCAGCAAGAAGAAGTTGACGTATTGATCGTGGGTGCCGGTCCGGCGGGGTTGACGCTGGCTATCGAAATGGGCCGGCGTGGGGTACGCTGCCTGGTGATCGAGCAGAACGACCGAGTCGGCTACAGCCCTCGCGCAAAGACGACCAACGTCCGCACTCGCGAACACCTGCGCCGCTGGGGCATCGCCGAGAATCTGCGGAACGCTTCCCGGCTTCCTCCCGATTACCCGTCGGACATTATTTTCGCGACGCGCATGAGCGGACCACAGCTGACCAAGATCGAAAACGGAATGAGCTGCGCTCCCGCAAAGAATGATCTTTACTCTGAGTCGGCCCAATGGGTGCCCCAGTACGTTCTCGAGGAGGTGTTGCGCGCTCACGCAGTGACTCTGACCGGAGTCGAGATTCGATTCAACCTGAGCTTCGTCAGTGCCGAACAGGATAGCGACTCAGTTGTGACGACAGTTGAGTCCGTCGAGACGAAGGAGAGAACTGAGGTCCGAAGCCGTTATCTGATCGGAGCTGATGGCGCCCGGAGCGCAGTCCGCTTGATGATCGGCGCGACAATGTCGGGTCAGCATGGCTTCGCGAAAAATTACAATGTCCAGTTCCGGGCGCCGGCGCTTGCAGGCATGCATTCGCAGGGGCCCGCGATCATGTACTGGATGATCAATGACGACATGCCCTCCCTCGTCGGCCCCATGGATGGCCCTGATCTGTGGTATTTCATCGCGACCCGCATCGACGAGAAGCTTACCGATCTCGATGCCAAAAAGATGATCCGCCAGGCGACAGGCCTGGACTTCGAAATGGAAATCCTGGGCGGCGACCCTTGGTACGCGCACAACCTCATTGCAGACAAGTACTCCGAAGGACGTATCTTTCTGGCCGGCGATGCCTGCCACCTTCATCCGCCGTTTGGTGGCTATGGCATGAATATGGGCATCGGCGACGGCGTTGACCTGGGCTGGAAGATGGCCGCGGTGCTACAGGGCTGGGGCGGCCCTGAGCTGCTGGCGAGCTATGAAGCCGAGCGCCGGCCGGTACACAAGTGGATCATGGATGAGGCCGTAGCGAATTACAGTGCACTCGGCAATCAGCTTGCCGTCGCCGGGCTCGAGGAACCAGGGCCTGCTGGCGACGCGACGCGCAGAGAAGCGGGCGAAGTAATCTTCACCGCCAAACTGCGAGAGTTTAAATCTCTGGGCGCGGTGCTAGGGTACCGCTACGACCCGTCGCCGATCGTTGTTCCCGACGGAACCTCGATTCCCCCACAGCAAACCACAATCTATCAGCCGTCTGCCCGGCCGGGATGCCTGGCGCCCCATCTGTGGCTTGCGGACGGGACCTCGCTCTACGACCACTTTGGTGAGGGTTTCACCTTGCTCAGCACGGTTGTAGGCGCGGATACGAAAGGCTCATTCGCATTGGCTGAAGCGAGTGCGGAAGAGCTACAGGTGCCGCTCAAAACGCTTGCGCCGAACGATGCTCGGCTACGCCGTCGCTACCAGGCGAACTTCGCGTTGATCCGCCCGGACCAGCATGTGGTCTGGCGTGGAGACGAGTTGCCGAAGCAGTTCACGTTCATTCTCCGTACAGTGACGGGACAGAACCTGACCGACGCCGCACCTGCTGCAGCGGCTCTTGAGTTTGCGTTGGACGGTGCGAAGTGAGTACAGGCGCGACGATGGATCCGCTGCAAATTCCTGTGGATATGGATCGTGATTGGCTGGCCGTGGCGGCCTCCATGGTGTGCCTTGTTTTGTCCGTTGGCACACTCACGCTGTACTGCTTTGGCGTGTTTGTGGGGCCGTTGGCAACGCAGTTCGGGTGGGGTCGCACCAAGATCATCGCGGCCCTTACGATCAGCCAGTACACGCTGGCAGTGGTGCTGCCGCTGTGGGGCATCCTGATGGACCGCTTCGGTCCGCGAAAGCTTGTGCCGATTTCGTATGTTGCGCTTGCGTTGAGTTTCGGCTCGTTGTCGCTGCTCACGGCGCATATCTGGCACCTTTACCTGATCTTCGCTCTTATCCCGATTGTCGGTGGCGGGTGTACTCCGCTTGGATCGTCAGCGGTGCTTGTGCAGCGATTCCGCAAACACTTGGGCCTGGCGATGGGCTTCTCGCTTATGGGAGTGGGGCTCGGCGCGGCAGTGCTCCCGCCGCTGGCGCAGAAGCTGATCTCTCATCACGATTGGCGGTCGGCGCTAGCGACACTGGGCGGAATCACCTTGATCGTGACAGTACCGGCAGCTCTCATCTCAACGCGCAATACGCCCGGACCTGCGATCGCACGAAACGAGAAAATGCCAGAATCCATTAGGCCGATGGTGCTTACCCGCACGTTCATCCTGATGTGTTCTGTGTTCTTGCTGCTCGGCGTAACTTCCGTCGGTGTTCTGGTCAACATGGTTCCGATGATGACCGACCGAGGATTTACAGCGGCGGAAGGCGCAAAATTCGCCGCCCTTGCCGGGGCGATGGCGCTCCTAGGACGAGCCGGCGTCGGCTGGCTTTTGGATCGTGTTTTCGCCCCGAGGATTCTTGCTACATTTGCGCTGGTTGCCGCGGCATCGTTTGCGCTCTTCAACTTCGCCCATGGACGCTTTTCTAACCTGCTGGCCGTCGTTCTGCTGGGCCTCGTTGTGGGCGCGGAAGTCGACTGCATCGGCTACATGGTGCGGAAATACTTCCCCGCCCAAGCGTTCGGACGCCTGTATGGCATCGCGTTCGGCCTTATTTTGGTGGGGACAGGAACCGGTCCTCTGCTGCTGAGTTACACGCATGATCGATTTGGCCGCTA
This sequence comes from uncultured Granulicella sp., assembly GCA_937871785.1. Lineage (GTDB taxonomy): Bacteria > Acidobacteriota > Terriglobia > Terriglobales > Acidobacteriaceae > Granulicella. The sequence continues at coordinate 11,166 of CALMON010000054.1, read as the reverse complement.
CAGCGTAGGCCTTCTGCTCTTTCTGGTCATCGGCCTCCTATCCGCTGTGATCACGCTCGGCATTCCCCGCTATGAAGAGGTCCGCTTCTCTTCGTTGTACAGGTTGTCACCGACTCCCGAGCACAGCTAAACTTCCGCGTCGCTACAACCCGTCGCACAGGAATATTCATGCCTATTATCACTATTGAAGAGCACTTCACAACACGTGAGTTCCAGAAAGCGCTGAGCGGATTTCTGCCGAACACTCCAGCAGCAAACGCTCTGCAGGCGAAGCTGGTTGACCTAGGTCAGGAACGTATTGCCGCCATGGACGCCGGCGCGGTCGATATGCAGGTGCTCGGGTTACCGTCCTCGGGCTTTGAGAAGATCCCGTCCGACACCGCAACCCACGTTGTGCACAATGCAAACGACGAATTAGCCGAAGCTATAAAGCGGTATCCGACCCGCTTCGCCGGTTTCGCTTCACTGAACCTGCAAGACGTTTCAACTGCCGTGAGGGAGTTCGAGCGCTGCATCCAACAACTCGGCTTCCACGGGGCCATGATTCATGGACACACCGGCGGAGCGTTTTTGGACGACGCCCGGTTCCTTCCGATATGGGAGGCTGCTTCGACGCTGCAGGTTCCCATTTATCTTCATCCCGCACCGCCACCCAGGCCGGTCTTCGAGGCTTACTACACGGCGCTTCCTGGAGACTGCGGGCAGGCGCTCTCCATCAATGGGTGGGGTTGGCATGCAGAGCTGGGCATGCACGTTCTCCGCCTGATTCTCTCCGGTCTCTTCGATCGGTTCCCCGCCCAGCAGGTCATTATTGGACACATGGGGGAAGACCTTCCCTTCTCGCTTGTGCGTGCAGCTACCGTTCTAGGACCTGCAGCAAAGCACCTCAAACGGCCTATCGCGGAGTACTTCCATTCAAATATCCATGTGACATCCAGTGGCTACTTCAGCCAGCCTCCATTCCTTTGTGCGCTGCAAGTGGTGGGTATCGATCGGCTCATGTACTCGGTCGATTACCCGTTCTCAGCGAACACCACGGGCAAAGCTTTTCTCGATGCGATTTCCGTTTCGCCTTCGGATCGTGAAAAGTTCATGGGCGGAAATGCACAACGCCTGCTCAAACTGCGGCTCGCATAGAACTCAGCTGCAAGTTAGACATATCTGAAGGGACCGAACATGGAAGCGACTGCCTCTGCACAAACCACTCATCGCACGACCCACTTTATCAACGGGCAGTGGTCCGAGCCCGGTGGGCACACCTTCCCGGACTACAATCCCTTCAACGGCGAAGTAGTTGCCGACATCGCAGCCGGTGGCCGCGCGGAAGCAACCGAAGCAGTTGCTGCGGCGAACGCAGCGTTTCCTGCCTGGGCAGAGATGACTCCCGGTGTGCGGCAACGCCTCTTCCTGAAGGCAGCGGATGTTATCGAACGCAGGACCAAAGACATCCAGGCCATCATGGCTGCCGAAACCGGAAGCGGCGGTGCCTTTGCCATGTTTCAAATCAAGTGGTCGATCGACCTGATGAGGCAGTCCGCTAATTGGGGCTATCTGCCCGTGGGTGATGTGCTGCGCAGTGATGTACCAGGGCGATTCGCGATGGCCGTACGCAAACCTCTTGGGGTGGTGGCCGGCTTTACACCATGGAACGGAGCGTTCAGCCTCGCCTGGCGCACTGTCGCGTTGCCTTTGGCGTTCGGGAACACGATGGTGCTGAAACCGTCAGAGCTCGCCCCCATTTCAGCCGGCCTGCTGCTTGCAGAGATTCTTGAAGAAGCGGGCTTCCCTCCGGGTGTACTCAACGTCGTGACACATGCGCCGGGCGATGCGGCGGCTATCGCAGATGTGTTCTTTGAAAGTCCTGCAGTTCGCAGCATCAACTTCACAGGTTCCGCGAACACGGCGCGTAGGCTCGCCGCCCGCGCCGGAGCGACCCTCAAGAGGATCGTGCTTGAACTCGGCGGTTACAACCCGCTTATCATCCTTGCGGACGCAGACCTGAATCACGCGGTCGACCTCGCAGCCTTTAGCGCATTTTTCCACCAGGGTCAGATTTGTATGAACGCACGCAAGATCCTGATCGAGCGGCCGGTCATGGACGAGTTCGTCGAGCGCTTCGCCGCGAAGGCTCGAACACTCAAGTCCGGCGACCCGCGTACCGCAGGTGTGATCATCGGTCCACTCATCAACGACGCTGCGCTCAAGGGCGTCGAGGACCGCGTGCAAGAGGCGGTAGCGCTCGGGGCAAAGGTGATCGCAGGTGGTAAGGCGAACGGCAAAGTGTATGAGCCCACCATCCTGACGAACGTGCCCCGCGAAGCAGGTGTCTCCCGAGAGGAGACCTTTGGCCCGGTGGTAGTGATTGAGGGCGTGGACAGTGCGGAGCAAGCCTTGTCTGAAGCTCAGGACACGCCTTACGGCCTCTGCGCAAGCATCATGACTGCGGATCAGGATCGAGGGCTCGACCTTGCCCGCCGATTCAACTGCGGTATGGTGCATGTGAACGGAGCCACCATGGCCAGCGAGCCGTCGTTGCCGAACGGCGGTGTGAAGGACAGCGGCTGGGGACGTTCCGGGCACTACTCCGTAGAAGACTTTACCGAAATTCAGTTGACAACGGTAACTCGCGGCACCGGACGCTACCCGCTTTAGAGCTGTCCGGCGCTGATGCGCGTTCATCTCCTCCGGTGCTGACCGCAGTCAGCCGCCTGAGTAGACACACGCTTGCGCGCCGGACAGCAGAGCCGAAGAGGTATTTGAACATCCCGAGGAATTCAAACGATTGGGGCCGAGAGATTAAGCTTGACAGTCTTCGCACCCTGCCACCATAATTCGCGACCACGGTCATGTTTGTAAATCCACGTCGCTCTAGAGAGCGGTGGATGACCGCAGCATCACTTTCGGAGGCACCATGTTTGTCGGAAAATCAAAGTTGTTCACGGCGCTCCTTCTTCTGCTTCTGTGCGTTTCAGCTTCGCTTCATGCACAAGGAACGGCAGCCACCGTTAGCGGTGTTGTCACGGATTCGTCAGGTGCACAGCTGCCTGGAGCGACCGTGACCTTCACGAACATCGGCACAAACCTGGTATCTACAGCGACTGCCAACAGCGCCGGTGTCTACAGAATCTCGGGCCTGCTTCCCGGGGCTTATCGCGCGTCGGTTACCATGACGGGTTTCAAAACGGTGGCGCGTGAGGGAATCGAGCTCCACACCGAAGACAACGTGACCCTGAACTACGGTCTGGATATCGGCGCGGCGTCAGAAGTTGTGAATGTCGACGCCAGCTCGCAAGTGCTGGAAACGACCTCGCCGACAGCAAGCCAGGTGATCGAAGGTCGACAGGTAGAAGACCTCGCCACTGAACGGTCGTAATGCTATGAACCTCGTGGCGCTAACGCCCGGGGTCACGCCGCAGGGTTCCAGCTCCGGCAGCGCAAGCAACAACACCAACGGTGGTTCTTACACAAATTCTTTTGGTTACAACAACTACCAAATTTCCGGCGGTCTCGCGAATCAGAGTTCTGTCTACATCGATGGACAACCCATCAATCTCATCATTGGGCACTCTACTCCTTTCGTCCTGACGCAGGATGCAGTGCAGGAGTTCCGTGTAGAGTCGAGTGTTGTCAATCCACAGTATGGCGAATTTGGCGGCGGCGTAATTTCCTTCATTTCCAAGTCGGGAACCGACCACTTCCACGGAACTGTGTACGAGTACCTCCGCAACACGAAACTGAATGCAAACACGTTCTTCAACAACCGGACCAGCGTCGCGCGGCCGCAGTTCATCCAGAACCAGTACGGAGCAACGATTGGCGGCCCCATCAAGCATTCGAAGGCTTTCTTCTACTTTTCCTACGAGGGCTTCCGCCTTGCACAAGGCGTACCGAACCTCGGCATCGTCCCGACCAGGGCGGAGCTGAACGGCGACTTCCGCGCCGACGCTCCCATTTTCGACCCCACAACGGGCCCCGGCACGGCGAAGGGCGGGTTCAAGACGCAGATCTCCTGCCTGGGCGTGGCGAACGTCATCTGCATGCCCGGCCAGGCGGGGTCCGGCATCACGGTCGATCCAACGGAACAGGCCATGGCGAACGTCGTAGGCTACTTCCCTGCTCCCAACACGACGGCAGGGGGCACGGCATTCAACTTCTCGCAGAACGCCAGGGCGAACGCCAGCAGCGGTGAGTACGACGGCCGCGTGGATTTCAACGTGGGTGCGAAGTAGAAGCTGTTTGCACGCTACACCCTCGCCGATCGCGTACAGCAGCCCACCCAGTATTACTTCAACACGACTGGTCCAAACTCCGGCCCCGGGGTTCATGCCAAGGCGCAATCGTATGTTCTGGGCGACACCATCACGTTGAATTCTTCGTCGGTGATAGACGTTCGCGCTTCGTATCTGCGCTACTACGTCAATACGGCGCCGCAAAATACCAACTTCAATCTTTCCGTACTTGGACCGTTTTATGCAGCCATTCAGAACCAGGTCACATTTAGGGAATTCCCGAACGTCATTATTTCCAACACGATCTCCCAACCATTCGGACAGCTGGATACGACGACGATCGTTCCGAGCAACAACTATGTTCTTTCCGGTACGTACACGAAGGTTCTCGGTCGTCACACGATGTCCTTCGGCGCTGAAGGCAGGCAGCGCGAAAACTACTCGAATCTGGCGGTAAACTCGTCTGGCTTTTTCATCTTCGCAGGCACGGCAACCGATTGCATTCCGGCCGCTGGATCGCCCTGCGTTTCGCCTACCGGCACACCATTGGGTGTATTTCCTCCAGGAGCAGGCGCGAACCCGATCGCGGATTTTGTGACCGGAGTCACCACGGCGTCGCTCGGCTTCACGACCTTCAAGTTCCCGAGTGCAGTGAACCATTACGGTGGCGTCTTTGCCAACGAGATCTTTCAGATGTCGCCGCGTCTGACCCTCACCGCGGGCTTGCGTTACGAGCTGCCCGGCGGCTTCACAGAAAAGCATGATTCGAACACGGTTCTGCTTCCGCAGCTTGCGAATCCTCTGGTGCTTGTGAATAGCACGGCTTATCCGAGCCGCAGCGATCTTGCCGCTCATCACACGTTGTTTTCGCCACGCGTAGGCTTCGCCTTCCAGCCTCAGCCAGGTACCTCCGTACGCGCCGGCTACAGCCTGGCCTTCCTGCCCGCAGATACCATCTACAACAGCGGCCCATCCGGATCGCCGGTCAATTCACCGAACACCGCTGTGAATCCCGGAGCTTTGCTTAGCCAACCGCTCCGTGGTGGGACGACTCTGCTGGAGCCGATCGGGCGTGCTTACAATGGCACACAGTTTGCCGGGCAGGCCATCCAGGGCCGGATCGCTAACTCACGTTTCCCGTACCTGCAACAATGGAACGCCAGTGTGCAGCAAAGCTTCACGCCAAGCACGGTGTTCCAGTCGCTTACCTTGGTGCTCGTGGCGATCACCTTCCGCTCTTCGGCACGGCCGGCATCGATCAGTTGCCCGATCAATATGACGGTCTTACACAAGCGCAAATCACCACCATGGGCGGCGGTGTCTTCGCTCCTAACCTCCGGCCTTACCCGATGTACCAGAATGTAACAGCGCTTTCCCCCTACGTCGGAGACTCTTATTATCACTCGATGCAGGTGACTTTGAATAAGCGGTTCAAAGGCGATGGAACACTGCTAGCGAACTATAGCTTTTCGAAGTTCGAGTCTAATTCTGAGGCGAACAACACCCAGGTGGAAGTGCACGCGACGGATTTGATTCAGGATTACAACAATCTGCGTTCCGAGAAATCTGTTCTCAGTTTCGACGTACCGCATCGCCTCGTGGTCAGTTACATTCTTGATCTACCATTTGGGCACGGTAAGCGCTTTTGTCGAATGCTTCCGGTCTCGTCGGTGGCTTGGTCGGTGGTTGGAATGCAAGCGGAATCAATACGTTCCAAAGCGGCTTTCCTGACCCGATCACGGCCACAGCCAACCTGCTTGCGAACCTGTATGGCGCGGGGACCATCCGTCCGAATGTTGTTGCGGGCTGCAACAAGGTCATCGGCGGTACGGCGCAAATCAAAGCCGGACAGGCAGTGCTCAACAAGGCTTGCTTTACTGCTCCGGGTGCCACGAGCTTCGGCAACGAGCCTCGTGTCGATGGACAGATCAGGAGCCAGGGCGTCGATAACTGGGATTTCTCGATCGCGAAAACTACTACAATCCGCGAAAACGTAAACCTGGTCTTCCGTGCCGAAGCCTTCAATGTTACAAATCGCGTACAGTTCGGAGACCCCAACCTGAGCTCGTCAAGTGCAGTGTTTGGTATCGTTACGACCCAGGTCAACTCGCCGCGGCTGTTCCAGTTTTCACTCCGCGCCAACTACTAACCTGAAAGGCTGCCCGTAATTCGGGCAGCCTTTCTTTCTCATCGAGGACGAATGCTTCCTGTACTACCGTTGCCGCATCTGGTGTTTGGACTATCAATTTCTCCCTGGTCGAGAAGGTCATCGCGAGCCCCTTCAACCGTTCAAGCCCATATGTTTCAACACCAACCGAGTACCACGATCTTGTTCAGGCGCTGCTGGTCTGAAGCTAGGGAGCTTTATGAAACCGTCCGTCTTCGTCTTCGCCTTCGCGTCGCTTTGCTTGTTGTCCTCCAGCAGCTTTGCTCAAAACTCAGGCTCTCTCAGTGAGACAGTTCAGGTCGACAACGGAACGCTGCGCGGAGTTCCCCGTGACGTAACAGGTGTACTTACCTTCAAAGGCATTACCTACGCCGCCCCTCCCGTTGGAGACTTGCGTTGGGCCCGGCCGCAGCCGGCGAAGCCGTGGGAGGGCGCGCGCGACGCTACCGTGCTTGGCCACCGCTGCTGGGTGAACACACCAGAAGAAGGTCTGGGCGGATCGACCAAGGGTGTTCCGCAGGATGAGGACTGCCTTTACCTGAACGTTTGGACTCCCGCTAAGTCCGCCGGAGAGCACCTGCCGGTAATGGTCTGGATCCACGGTGGTGGGTTTCAGTTCGGCACCAGCCGCGACCCACGCACGGACGGAGAGCTGCTGGCCACCAAGGGTGTCGTGCTGGTGAGCATGAACTATCGGCTGGGTGTTTTCGGCTTCTTCGCCGACCCGAGACTCAGAGCCGAAGGCCGGCTGAGCAGTAATTTCGGCATCCAGGACCAGATCGCCGCGCTCAAGTGGGTGAAAGCAAATATCGCGAATTTTGGCGGTGACCCCGGCAATGTGACCGTGTTCGGGGAATCCGCGGGATCGCAAGCCGCAAGTATTCTGATGGGGTCTCCGCTCGCGAAGGGTCTGTTTCAGCGGGCTATCGGCGAAAGCGGATCATCGTTGCAGCAACTACCGGGCGTAGCAGAGTTGTCCCTTCGAGGCGCGGCGTACGACGGCGCCCTGGGCGCAAAGAGTATCGCGGACCTGCGGGCCATGCCTGCGGAACGCCTCAACACAGCGGCGGCCTGGGACTTCCACGGCGGTGCGCCCATCCTCTTCGCACCCTGCATCGATGGTTACGTTCTGCCGAGCCAGCTAACGAGCCTCTTCAAGCAAGGACAACAGAGCGACATTTCGCTGCTTGCGGGGTACAACAAACGCGAGGAATTCGCTTTCTTGCCTGAAACGCTTCCGCACCATAACGCGGTGGAATTTCGCGCGGCAGCGGAACGAGTCTTCGGCCCAGCTCGCATGCAGGAATTCCTCACCCTATATCCAAGTGGAACCGATGCAGAGGCTACTTCTGCGGCAGAGCAGCTGTTCGGAGACCTTCGGCAGAAGGCAGAAACATGGCGTTGGCTGACGCTTGAGTCGCAGACCGGAAAAGCAGGTGTATACGGATATCAGTTCTCTTACCAGTCGCCCTACTCGCCGGTGTCCTCGCACGTAGCTGAAATTCCCTTTGTCTTTGGCAATTTTGTTCCGCAGTTTTTCAACCTGAAGGGTCCAGCGGCCGATGCGCAGGACCGCGCGCTTTCGAACACGATCATGTCGTATTGGGTAAACCTCGCCAAGAGTGGTGATCCCAACGGTCCCGGCCTTCCTCACTGGCCTGAGTTCCGCGCGCAGCACTCCATGCTGCAGATCGAAACCGACGGCCATTTCTCCGAAAATCCACCCTCGGCACAGCAGCTGGCGCGATTCAAGTTCCTGGACGCGTTCCTTGTCTCAGCCTCCAGCGGAGGAGCTTAGCCTTCGCATGGTGAAGCAACTCTCTGCGTAGGGCTCCGTCCTTTTCGCGATGACCTGGAACGGGCAGAGCTGGCCGTGCCGGAGAGGCCCCCCGGTTTGCTGAGCTCCTGCAGACGCCGCAGCAGATCGCGAACGGCTTCAAACCGGCGCGTCGCTGAAATCCTTGGAGACTCTCTCCGCTCTAGGCCATACCCGTCTTGCAACGGAGGACCGTTACACACTGTAACGTCAGGCTTCACAGCCAGATACTTTGGATCGCCCAGTTTGGAGGAAATCCCATTTCCTGCAAAGGCACATTCAGATAGGAGGCAAGGAGCCTCTTCAGCTTGCCCTTCCAAGTCGAACCAGGATCAATCTTGCTCAGAAGGCTGACGATCACAATGGCGCGACCGTAAAACCTTTCTTGAGCAGTCGCGCTTAGATCGGCCTGCACAACCTTGGCTCGCATCGGTTTATTCGCTATCAGTGTCGCGTTCCAGAGCCGGTTGTGATGTGCGCATATGTTCCGCAGGTCATTCAAGGTTCGGAACCACGATACAAGCACGCTCTCGCCAAAGGCGAACGGCTTCGCCACCCTCTTGCGATTCGCAAGGTTCAATCCAGAATACAAATGCGAGAGGGCGCCGAAAGTGACCGCTTCGCAGATAGCCCAGATCGGTGCATGTGGCGGATCGTTGTAGCGTGCTTGATAGTGCCGGATGGCCAGGTAGTCCGCATGTACTGCTTTGTTGAAGAAGCCGCGGTATACCGTTGCGCTCTCAAAATGCTCCGGCGCCAGATAGAAGTGGGGACCGTAGGGCACGCCGAGTTCGTTCACGATTGCGGCACGCAGCGCGACTTCGATCTGTTCGATCGCATCCAGGCAAAGCAAACGGAGGTCACGGTCAAACCGGTAAAGCTGAACCACAGAGTCGAACGTTGTTCCAGGTATGAAAATCTTGCCGGGACCCTGCAATGGACGCATGTAAATCAGCAGCCTGTAGTAGCCAATCGTTTCCAGGGTCCTGAGAGCTGCAGGTCTGTCCATGATCGTCAACCCGCGGCTCTCGAGGTGGGTGAGCAGATCAGACGGTGCTTTCGCAGGCTTCGAATACTTCTTGAGAACGAGTGGGGGCATAAGGGAACTGAAATAAACAAGCCCCCTGGTGCGCATACCGTGAGGTAGAGGCGTGGGGGCTATGGTCGAGACAAGAGTCTCATATTCCTAAGGACCAGTCAAGGACCGTTGGTCCGGGAAGAGACCTGACAACCTTCCGTCAGCACCCTCATGAACGATCGCCGACGGTCCTAGCTTATGGGTTCAAGGCAGCTGTCGCGACGTCGGTCGCCATAATGTGCCGTAGATCCTCGATCCGATCAGGGTGATCGGGTGATCTCCGGCCGACATTTCGACCGGAAGCCCAGTTCGCGTTCCGCCATAGAACATTTCCGAAGCTAGGATCGAGGAAATCCCTGACCCCACTTTCGTCATCGTTGTCGACGAAGCCGATCGCTACTTTGAAGCGACAACTTCCGCTAGTGCGACTCACCAATCCAAAATGATTTCGGGGTTTGAGGTCACTTGGAGCGAAGTGCATGAAGAGCCAAGTCGATCATGGCGTACAGATCCTTCCGGCTCGCACCGGCTTGAGCTTCGACGGCGATGCCGCCAGCAAGGGTCATGATGAACCGGGCCAGGGCCCTGGGATCGGAGTCGGGTGGCAACACTTCCTGAGCGAGGTCCGCGGAGAAACGTTCCTCCAACCTGGAGCGCAGCGCTTCCCGATGACCGGAAAGCCATTGCTTCACAACGTCGTCTGCATAGATAGCTGGGGAACTGTTGACCACAAGACACCCTGGAATGTGTGCCGGGTCGGTCACGACATCAGCGTAGTGACGAAGGAGCGTTCCTACGCCCTCGCCAGTCGTGGCGTCTTGAAACGCGTTCTCGTAAGCCGCTTCCAAAGCGGCGATATAGCGGCCTACCACCTCTCTGAACAGTTTCTCCTTGCTTTCAAAAGCGAAGTAAAAGCTGGCTGCTCCGATGCCCAGGCCGGCCGTGAGGTCGGCGAGTGAGGTTTGGTCGTAGCCGCGCCAGAACAGCGTAGTGGCTGTGCCGATCGCGGACTCAAGATCGAACGTCCGAGTTCGTCCCATTCCAGGCGCCAACTTTCTAGAGCGACCACTCAAATAAGCGTTGACCCGCGCTGCTTGTAGTGTAATGATCGATCTACTAAGTGGCAAGCTTGAAAGAAAGCCTCACGCTGTGCCGCCAAGTCCAGGAGAAATCATGCAGGGCAGTGCATTCGCGGAAAAGAAGTTCATCGAGATCAAGGGCCGCAAGATGGCCTATATTGACGAGGGCGAAGGCGCACCGATCGTCTTCCAGCACGGCAATCCAACGAGCTCGTACCTGTGGCGAAAGGTGATGCCGGAATGTGCCGGGCTTGGGCGGCTCATCGCGTGTGACCTGATTGGCATGGGCGACTCCGACAAACTGCCCGACTCGGGGCCAGCCCGCTACACCTATGCAGAGCAACGGGAGTATCTCTTTGCGCTCTGGGAAGAGTTGGGCCTCAAGCGTGACGTGGTGTTGGTCATCCATGATTGGGGCTCTACGCTCGGCTTCGATTGGGCCTCGCAACACCCTGATCGAGTCCAAGGTATCGCGTATATGGAGGCGGCTCCCTTGCCACTCACGTGGGATGACTTTCCCGAGTATGCACGGGAGAGCTTCAAAGCCTCCCGCACTCCAGCCGGCGAAGACATGGTGCTCAGAGACAACAACTTCATCGAGGGATTTCTGATCGCAGCCGAAAAGCAGAACCTGTCCCCTGCCGACGAGGCGGAATATCGCCGTCCTTTCCTGAACCCTGGCGAGGACCGCCGTGCCATGCTCTCGTGGGCGCGCCAGATCTCTCTTGACGGGTCGCCCGCGGACGTCACCAAGATTGTGTCTGCTATGTCCGAGTGGCTGAGAGATTCGCCGGTGC
>CALMON010000053.1 GCA_937871785.1 uncultured Granulicella sp. | reverse complement strand
GGCCGATCCCCTGTACAGAAAGCGGTCACTGTTTGCTGTCGGCCGCGTGTCGCAGGACATCGGCAAGAAGGGTTCGAACGTCGGGCTGATCTACGCGGATGAGGAGTTTGGCGGCGGTTGGAATCGCGTTGGCGGCGTGGACGTGACGGCCCGGCTGGACGACCACTGGACCCTGACCGGGCAGGTGGTTGAAAGCTCGACCAAGGCAAGCCGGCTGGACAGCGCGTCGGTGCTGCTGAATCCGGGGACCGATTCCGGCTATGCGGCGGGTCCGGCGACGTACTTCGAGCAGATACGCAGCGGGCACTCGTTCAACTTCGATAACACCTATGCGGATTACAGCAATGGATTCCGCAGCAATGTTGGGTTTATTTCCACGTCGAATGTCCACAGCGACTCGACCAACGCGAGCTACCACTGGTATCCGAAGCAAGGCAACGTGCAGGTGTACGGAGTGGAGTTCAACCAGCAACTGGCGTTCGACCACCAGGAGCGGCGGGTGTACCACTATACGAACGCCGACTTTTTCGTGTCGCTGCCGCGCGGCTTCGTCTTCGCCCCGGTGTTTGGGCAGAACAGCGACACGCTGGGGCCGCAGGAAGGCTACAACCTGCCCGCAAACCATAACTTTACCGAGAACCTGGTGGGGCTCGTCATCAAGGGAGCCCCGAGCGCGCTGCTCAACTTTCAGATTCAGCCCTTCCACGGTGGCAACGTGAACTACAACCCGCTGCCAGGGGTCGCTCCGTTCCTGTTACACCAGGACCAGGTGACTGCGAAGGTAAGCGTGCAGCCGCTGCGGCAGTTGACGGCGGATAACACGTATCTGCTGGACAGGAACTTTTCGGTCAAGGACGGCTCGTTCGTGTACGAAAGCCAGACGTTCCGGACCAAGATCAACTACCAGTTCACGAGGGCGTTTTCGGCTCGCGTCATTGTGGAGTACGACTCGACTTTGGCAAACCCGCTGCAAACCTCGTTGGCTCGCACCAAGCAGGTGGGTACGGAGGCTCTGCTGACGTGGCTGCCGCATCCGGGAACGGCGATCTACATCGGCTATAACAACGATATCCAGAACTATGACCGCACCTTGTGTACGCGGCTGCCGGCGGCGTCCGGTGGTACCGGCACCGGGCCCTGCGATACGTCGCAGCCGATCCTGGGTAGGTCGTCGAACTACCTGAACGATGGCAAACAGATTTTTGTAAAGGCGAGCTATCTGCTGCGCTTTTGATTTTTGACGCGGCTGCCGCTACTGAAGTGTCTGGCGAAAAAATATGTCGGGTGCGAGCACCCACTCTTCGCACGTAATTGCATCTGAATCGCGTGTTGGATGATGCTGTACGAGCAAGGGAGACAGGGCGTATGAAGACGACGATGAAGTGGGCGGCGGCGATGTTGTTAACGGCAAGTGGGGCGTGCTCGGCACAGAATTTAGCGGACCGGGACAAGATCGCGCAGGATAAAACACAGCTCGCACAGTATGCGACGCGCGTGAACGCAGCCTGCGGCACGCACATTCAGTTTTCGATCAACTACGCGTCCTACAACGGCGCGGTGGCCGGTCCGACAGTGCGCAAGCAGTCGCCGACCGAGTACCTGATGAATGCGGGGGACGCGATCATCAACATCTGCGTGACCCCGGCGGGTAAGGCGGCGGTTGCCCAGAAGATTCATGAAGTGCACGGCGCCTATGCGGAGGCTGAGTCGGAATCGCTTGCGGGAGGCGTGTTCACCTACAAAGCGAGCTACGCCGGGGGCAGCGTCGATCATCCGGAAAAGTTCTTGAAGGCGCACCTGTAGGCGAGAAGGCCGCAATGGAATGCGGCTGATGGACAGATGTGGGTCTCGAGTGGTGACTTGTGAAACGCACCACTCGAGGGTCCACAACTGAGTTTTTCAAACAACCAAGCAGGTGGCTAGATTTGGGTTCAAGTTTACGCCGGCAAACGCGAATGTGGAACTTGGCGCGCAGCTACTCGCGAAAGACGGCTCCGTGCCCCGGCTGGCGACTGTATCGGGCACAAGGGACACTGCTGCATCAAGGGAGCTTCTGGAGCAACTTCGGGCGGTTGCACCCGGAGCCGGAGCCGTTGTAGACGGCGGTAGTCGCGCGCTTGCTGGCGCGGTGGACATAAAGTTGAGCTGCAGGTTGGGGCTAACGGAGAGGGCCGGGTTGGCTCCGGCCCTCTCCTCCTTGGGGAATGGACGTTAAACCGATGCCGTCTCGGCCTCCGCGGCGCGAGCCACCTCGTTCTCGGCATCTTTGGCACGGGCCAGTTCGGCCATCTGCTGCTTCTTGAGCTCTGCCGAGTTCTGGCCTAACTCCGCGGCGAGCTTCTCCGTAGTGAAGGCTTCGATGATGTCGCCGGCCTTGATGTCCTTGAACCCGGCGAGATCGATACCGCACTCGACACCCGAACGCACTTCGGACACATCGTCCTTGACGCGCTTGAGCGAGCTGATCTTGCCTTTCCACACCTCGATGCCGTCGCGCAGCACGCGCACCTGCGCGTCGCGCTTGATGAGGCCATCGGTGACCCGGCAGCCGGCGATCTGGCCGACCTTGGTGATCTTGAAAACCTGCAACACCTCGGCGCGACCAGCGTAGTTCTCCTTGTAAACGGGGTCGAGCAGGCCGTACATGGCCTTCTCCATCTCGTCTTGCAACTCGTAGATGATCGAGTGCATACGCACATCGACCTTCTCCTGCGCTGCCAGGTCCTGCGCCTTACGCTCGGGGCGCACGTTGAAGCCGATGACGACCGCGTTTGAAGCCGACGCGAGCAGAATGTCGGACTCGGTGATCGCGCCGACGCCGGAATGGAGCACCTTGACGCGAACCTTTTCGGTCGACATGCGCGCGAGCGAGTCGGCCAGCACTTCGACCGATCCCTGCACATCGCCCTTGAGGATGATGTTGAGGTCCTTCATGCCCGCCTGCTTGATCTGCTCGGACAGGCCTTCGAGCGAAACGCGCGAGGTCTTCGCAAGAGTCGCTTCGCGTTCCTTCATCTTGCGATACTGCGCAATGCCCTTGGCCTTGTCGCGGTCAGCCATGACGAGGAACGTGTCGCCCGCATCCGGCATGGCCTCCAGACCGAGGATTTCGACCGGCGTCGATGGCCCGGCTTCCTTGATCTCGATGCCGCGGTCGTTGAACATGGCGCGAATTTTGCCGAACGTGTTGCCAACGACGTAGCTGTCACCGGTACGCAGGGTTCCATTCTGGACCAGGATCGAGGCGACCGCACCACGACCGCGATCGAGCTTGGCTTCGATGACCGTGCCGACCGCGGGGCGCTCGGGCGTGGCCTTCTGCTCGTTGGTGTCGGCGACGAGGCAAATCATTTCCTCTAGACCGTCGAGGTTGATGTGCTTCTTGGCCGAAACCATGACGAATTCGATGTCGCCTCCAAGCTGTGTCGCCTGCACACCGCGAGCGGCGAGCTGGTTCATCACCTTGGAAGCATCGGCTTCGGGCTTGTCGATTTTATTGACCGCGACGATCATTGGCACCTTGGCCGCGCGCGCGTGATCGATGGCCTCGAGCGTCTGGGGCATCACGCCATCGTCGGCTGCGACGACCACGACGACGATGTCCGTAACCTTGGCCCCACGGGCACGCATACGGGTAAAGGCTTCGTGACCCGGGGTATCGAGAAAGACGATCTCACGGCCAAACGCAGGGCTATCGGGCTTGGTGACGTGCACCTTGTACGCGCCGATGTGCTGCGTGATGCCGCCGGCTTCGCCACCGGCGACGTCGGTCGACCGAATCGCATCGAGCAGCGACGTTTTGCCATGGTCGACGTGACCCATAATGGTGACGACAGGGGCGCGCACGACTTCGACAAGGTTGGAGGTGTCTGAAATAAGCTCTTCGAGCGCTTCGTTTTCAAGCTGGTCTTCAACCGAGATGACCGTCGCGTCGGCGCCGAACTGGCGCGACACATCCTTGACCAGTTCTCCGTCGAGCGTCTGGTTGACCGTCACCATAACGCCGCGCATGAGCAGTGTGGCGATCAGGTCCTTGCCGCGGATGTCCAGCTTTTCAGCTAGATCTTTCACCGAAATTCCTTCGGTCACCGTGATCGAGCGGGTGATCGGAAGGGCTTCGCGTACGATCTGCTGGCCGCCGAAGCGTGGCGCGGCAAAGCCCTTCATCGGGCCTTCTTTGGTCTTCTCGTAACGCTGGTTGCCGCGGCGCTGGCCGGGGCGCGCCGGACGCGGAGCCGACGGTGGCGCTCCGCCTTCCGGCGCGGCTCCGGGGGCTCCGCCAGGGCGGGCAAAGCCGGGACGCGGTGGGAAGCCGGGACGGGTGCCTGGAGCAAAACCGGGCCGGGCACCGGGAGCTCCGGGGGCTCCGCCGGGACCACCCGGAAAGGTGCGCGTGGGGTGCATGGGGCGTCGCGCTCCAGGCGCACCGGGACTTCCGCCGGGACCACCCGCGAAGCCGGGGCGTGGACCTCCCGGGCCGCCGGCGAAACCAGGGCGCGGACGCTCAAAAATAGGACGGCGCGGCGGTCCACCTGGAGGCGGCGCGGGCGCGGTATAGGTAGGACGTGGTCCGGT
>CALMON010000052.1:2813-18420 GCA_937871785.1 uncultured Granulicella sp. | reverse complement strand
CATGTGTTAGGCACGCCGCCAGCGTTGATTCTGAGCCAGGATCAAACTCTCGTTTAATCTTGGTGTGCCCGCTCTTCTACGACAGGGGTCGGAAGAGCCGAGCGCTCTCCGCTTTCGGACAAGCCGAAAGGAGGAGAGTTTAAAACTAGTGAGAATGATTCAACCAAAAGGTCACTTCATTTCACGACTGGCACGTTCAACTATGTTGTCAAAGATCCTGACTACTCTCGCCTAAGCGGGTAGTTTTGGATCAAGGACCAACTCCGGGGCGAACCCAACGGTGTGTGTCCTCGAACTTGATGCGCTGTTTTCTGTTATTGGGAGGCTTTCGGGTTGCTCTTTCGAGCTCTTCAGTCACCGGCCTCGCCACAGTGTTTCGCGGCAACTTCCAAAGAGTATCAAGCTCTTTGCCGCTTGTCAACTTTGTGCCTCGCTTGTTCGCTTTCACTTCACTCATCGCATTTCAACCCGTCAGGGTGCGGAGTAATGTGCTAAGCAGGAGCGAGGCTCGCTGACTCAAAACAGAACGCAATTGGCAAAATATCATACCGACCCGAAGGTCGTGGAGCTCTAAGCTCCTTGGGCCAATCAGCAAGCTGATTGGTTTGCTTCCAGCAGTTACTTGGGCTTGGGTGGGATCAGCTCCGTAGAGCTTGTAGATCACTTTCAAACGCTTGGACTGCGCTCCGACTTGCCGTCAACGCTCAATCTCATTTTCCAGATCGGCTCAGGCGCGAAGCTTGTGTTTCTCGTACTCACCGAGAGTATCGAACTTTGCGATGATTTGCAAGTCGCTCTCAATTCTTTCTTGCTTCGCCGTGCGCTTCGTGCCTCACTGCGACTTCCTGAGAGTACATGGCCTTGCGCTTGTCTGCAACCCTTTCACGGTCGGCAAGCTGTGGAAACTGTGGATTTCCTTCGTGACCCACTCTACAATTTGCCCATGGAACCCACGGAAATCAGTGAATTTGTAGAAAATGTTGAGAAAGGTGGCGAGGCAAAGCTCACTCACGTTTCCCTCGCGATCAGCATTCTGGCGGTCCTTGTGGCCATGGTGACGGTGCTGGGCCACCGTTCGCATACGGAGGCTGTTTTGAATCAGGCACGTGCGGCGGATCAGTGGAATCTGTACCAGGCCAAGAAGATTCGGCAAGGTCAGTACGAAGTCGCGGCCGATCTGCTCTCTTTGCAGCCCAACTCCAATAGCGACGCGGTGGATAAGAAGCTGGAGGCCTATCGCAAGCGAGATGAGAAAGCGGCCGACGATCTGAAGGAAGAGCAGGCCAAGGCGAAAGAGCTCGAAGAAGAAGTCGCCCGAAACGAGCGCACCGCGTCCCGGTACGATCTGGGCGAAGCGTTGCTGCAGATAGCCGTGGTGCTCTCATCCATCACGCTGCTGACGCGGCAGCAGTTGTACTTCGGCCTGGGGCTTCTTCTGGGGTCGGCGGGCGCGATCATTGCCATTACCGGGCTGTTTGTGAAGTAGACGGTGGCGCGGCAACACCGGCCGGCTGTTCAGGCTCTAACGAGGGAGTCCGTTTGTTCTTGGAACGCAAGGAGACTCCGCCGTGCCCCTCACAACGCCTTATCTTCCTTACTCCGCTTCCGTTGAAGTCATCGCTCCCGACGAAGCGCAGACCTTCACCCAACTGGGTGAAACCATGCTCGCAATCACACGCACTATGGCTGACCGCTACCGCCATGCATACCGCCCCGTCCACGCCAAGAGCCATGGCGTCGTAAAGGCGCAGCTCGAAGTGATGCAGGGCCTGCCTGAGGAACTCGCGCAGGGCTTGTTCGCCAAGCCCGGAACCTATGATGCGCTTATGCGCTTTTCCACCAACCCCGGCGACATGCTGGCGGACAATGTGTCGTCGCCGCGCGGGCTGGCGATCAAGGTGATGGATGTAAACGGCCGAACGCTGCCCGGAATCGACGGCCACACTTCGCAGGACTTCGTCTGCGTCAATGGCGATGTGTTCACTGCACCCGATCCGAAAGCCTTTCTCAGCCAGATTAAAACCTTTCAAAAGACCCTGACCGTTTCAGAAGGCGTAAAGCACGCCGTAAGTGTTGCCGCGCGTGCGACCAATGCGGCGATCGGCGTCGTCGGTCTCCATTCGGCGTCGCTTGAAGGTGTTGGCGCAGCGGCAACGCATCCTTTGGGCGAAAGCTTTACGACTGTTTCGCCGTTGCGCTACGGCGACTATGTGGCCAAAATCGGCTTTGCTCCCAGCAATGCCGCGCTCCGGGAACTGACTGGAAAGAGCATCGATCTCGATGAAAGCTATAACGCCCTGCGAGATAAGATTCGAGCGTTTTTCGGTGAAAGCACTGGCGTTTGGGACGTAAAAGTTCAGCTTGCGCTGGCCGACGAAAAGAACTTCCCGATTGAAAAGGCGGATACAAGATGGCCGGAAGACGAGTCGCCGTGGCGGGTCGTGGCGCGCCTGACGGCCTTGCCGCAGGAAAGCTACTCGGACGCGCGGCAAACCTTTGTCGATGAGCAGGTCGGGTTTACACCATGGCACGCTCTAGAGGCGCACCGGCCGCTCGGGGGCATCATGCGTTCGCGCAAAGCCGCGTATGAGGAAGCGCAGAAATATCGTGCGCAACGCAACGCTCGGGAGCGGGTCGAGCCTGTGTCGCTCGCGCAAATTCCCGATTAGGCCAGCCCGCCACGCGGCAACTGGCTCGTACGTTCTGCGCAGAAAGGGTCAATTCCTGCAGCTTTCACTCGTTTTCTTCATCTGAAACGGGAAGCAGGCAAGCAAGACATCGAGGGAACATGGCAAAGCTTACAGGGAAGATCGCATTGATTACCGGCGGAACGAGCGGCATGGGCGCGTCTACCGCGAAGTTGTTTCAGGCGGAAGGCGCGACCGTCATCGTCACGGGAGGAAGCACCTCCGGCGTCGAAGCTGCCCGCAAGGAGATGCCCGGGGTGGAGGTCATCCAGTCCGACGCCGGCGACGCGGCGGCCGCGAAAGCGCTGGTCGAGCACGTCAAAACAGCGCATGGCCGCATCGACGTGCTGTTCGTCAACGCCGGCATCGCCCGCATCGGCCCCATCGAGCAGATGGACGAAGCCACATTCGACGCTATCGTCAACACCAACTTGCGCGGACCGTATTTCCTTCTAAAATACGCCGCACCTGCCATCGTAGATGGCGGGTCGATCATCCTGACTTCCTCCTCGAGTGCGTTGCAGGGTTTCCCGGGGCTCAGCGCTTACGCGGCCAGCAAGGCTGCGCTTCGTTCCCTTGGCATCAGCCTGGGGGTAGAGTTTGCCCCTCGGCAAATCCGCGTCAACACGATCACACCAGGACCGATCGAAACGCCGATCGGCGGCAAGATGAACCTGACGCCGGAGCAGATGGCTGGCTTCGGAAAGATGGTCGCCAACCTGCCGCTCAAGCGCATGGGACAACCGGAGGAGATTGCGGCAGCCGCCCTGTATTTCGCTTCGGACGACTCCCGCTTCACGACGGGAACCGAGTTGCGGATCGACGGCGGTCAGACGCTCGTGTAACCCCGCAAGGGGGGGGCCGAGCGGCATTGTTCTAGTACCCTGCAGGCCTGTCGAGCACGTGGAGATCCACAAAGCCGTTCACGAAATATTGAACCGCCAGGGCGACCAACAGCAGCCCCATAATGCGCACCAGAATGCGGATGCCCGTTTCGCCGAGCCAACCGGCGACGCGGGCAGCGCTTCCGAGCACCAGGGCGCAAAGACCGGCGGTCAGCGCGATGGCCCCCAGAATCGCTCCCATTTGCCAGTGTGTTTGCACTTGCCCGACGAGCACCATGACGCTCGTAATTGCGCCCGGTCCAGCCAGCATCGGGATGCCCATCGGCACTATGCCGACATCGTCTTTGGCCGACGCCGCCTGCGCTTCGCCGGCGGTTTCCTGCGTCGGCGAACGCTTCGCTTCCAGCATGTCTAACCCGATGAGCAGAAGGATCACGCCGCCTGAAATCTCGAACGCCGGCAGCGTAATGCCGAACATGCGAAAGATGTACTGACCTGCCAGGGCAAAGGTCGTCAGCACCACAAAGGCGGTCAGCGACGCTTTTCGCGCCGTGCGTTTGCGCTTCGCGGCGTCCTGCCCGTCGGTCACGGCGAGAAACGTCGGCAGAGCTGCAAACGGGTCTACGAGAAAGAAGATCGAGCTCAACGCCAGCAGCGAAAAGCGCACGTAGGCGGAGCCTTCGATCCGGGTCAGCGCGACGGCGTGTGGGTCAAGCATGGCGGAATTGTTTCATGCGCGGAAGGCGCCGCGCGGTAAATCCGTAAATCTCCCCCTGCAGCGCCGCTATAATCTCCGTCAGAGAGTCCACACGTGACTCGATTGAGGAGCTACTCGAATGCCGCTCGTAACCACCCAGCACATCTGGCATAACGGTGAACTGATCCCGTGGGAAAACGCCAATATCCATGTCATGAGCCACGTTGTGCACTACGGCTCGTCGATTTTCGAGGGCATCCGCTGCTACGCGCAGCCCGGCGGGGCCGGCGTATTCCGCCTGTCGGAGCACATGCAAAGGCTCATCCACTCGGGCAAGATCTACCGCATGCCGCTGGCCTACACCGCCGAGCAGCTTGCGTCGGCGGTCGTCGAAGTGGTTGAGGCGAACGGCGTTACGCCTTGCTACATACGTCCCATCGCTTTTCGCGGCTACGGAGAAATCGGCGTCAATCCGCTGCGGTCCCCGGTCGAGGTCTACATCGCCAACTTTCCCTGGGGCAAGTACGTCCCCGGCACGCAAGGCGCGGACGTGTGCGTGTCGAGCTGGAACCGGCTGGCGCCGAACACCATGCCGTCCCTGGCGAAAGCCGGGGCAAACTATATGAATTCGCAGTTGATCCGCATGGAAGCCGAAGTGAACGGATACGCCGAAGGCATTGCGCTCGATGTCAACGGCTACCTGTCCGAAGGCTCGGGCGAGAACCTGTTCATTGTCCGCAACGGCACGTTGTACACGTCGCCGCTGGCGAACTCGGTGCTGAACGGCATCACGCGCGATTCGATTCTGGTGCTCGCACGGCACCTGGGCATCCCGGTAGTTGAGCAGGCTCTCCCTCGCGAACTGCTCTACATCTGCGATGAAGCGTTCTTCACGGGCACCGCGGCGGAAGTCGCGCACCTGCGCTCGGTCGATCGCATCCTGGTCGGCGACGGCAGCATGGGCCCCATCACAAAGGCGTTGCACGACGCCTTCTTCGCCATCGTTAACGGCACGGCGGAAGACCGCTACGGCTGGCTGACCCCGGTCAAAGTACGCGAGTTAGCGACTGTCTAGACACCCTTCCCTGAAGGGGTGCCGTTCTGGAAGAATATGGCACCCTTTCGGGTGCCATGTTTCGTGCCATCGCAAACACGGGCGGTTAGTCTTCCTCAACCGGCTCAGGAGTCTGCGCAACCGCGGCCTTCGACCCGCGCTTCTTTACGTCGCCATCGGCCTGCGTCTCATCTTCCTTGCTCTTCCGTTCAGACGTCTTGTCCTTGGACGACTTTTTCGATGCCGGCTTCGCATCATCGTCGTCTTCCTCTTCCTGCGTCGCCATTTTGAAGATCGTCTTTGAAGCCGTCTGGATCTGCTTGGCGGCATTTACTTCTTCGTCGAGGCTCTGCTTCAACAGGCCCACGACCTCGGTCATCCCGAGCGTCTTCGCCATACCGATCGCAGCATGGTAGCCGGCGATCTCGTAGTGCTCCATCCGGAGCGCCGCACCGATCAGCCCGCTGTCGTAGGACGCCTCGTCGGCATCTTCTTCGAGCGCTTCTTTACCTTCCTTGACGACGCCTTCCATGCCTTCGCAGTGCTTGCCGGTCGGCTTCTTGCCAATGTGCTCGAACACCTGGCGCAGACGAATGACCTGCTCCTTGGTTTCTTCCAGATGGGTCTTGAACCCTTCTTTCAGCTGCGCGTCTTTGGCTCCCTTCACCATCTTGGGGAGCGACTTTACGATTTGGTTTTCCGCGCTGTACAGGTCGCGGAGTTCATCGATCAGAACGTCTTTAAGTGCCATAGAAACCTTTCGCAATATGGGACAGGAGTGTGCGAGCGTGCAGCCGCAGGGCGGAACTCGTTTGTTGTGAGAGGCACCGTTGTGAAGAACAGTTGTGCTTTCGCCGGAAATCTTTGTAAATACATCCAAGCCGCGCGCCACGTAGCGACAGTCTGCGAGGTACCTCCAGACCGAGACGCTACTGCCCTTCGCTCGGCTTGTGGCTGTCGATCAGTTCCGGTTCGCTTACCGCAGGTAGCTCCTCTAGCTGATCCATCGTCGGCCGGCGCGTACGCGTATACGGCGGAAGCGTTTGCGGCAGCCCGGTTTCGAGCGCCTTCTCGACCGCTACCAGAATGCGCACGTCCAGCATGCCCTCTTCGCCGTCCGCTTCGGGGTTCTTGCCGGTCAGGATGCAGTTCGAGAAGTACTTCATCTCGCCGCCAAAGTGGTCGGTCTGCTTGAAGCTCTTCTCCGACGTAGACTCGCCGACCGTTACGATATGCTTCATCTTTTTCGCCACCTGGTAGGCCGGCTGCGAAAACAGATCGCCCAGGTCGCCGCTCACGCGGAAGTCGTCCACATCGGCGCCGTTATAGCTGATAACCATGGTCGCAACCCGCTTGGAATCGAACCGCAGCGTCACCACCACCGTGTCCTGCATATTGAAGCGCTCGGGGTCGGTGTTGAAGCCAGTTGCCATTACCTCGGTCGGCTCTTCGCCAAACAGATTGCGTACGGTGTTGATCGGGTACGGTCCCATATCCGGCACCGGCCCTGCCCAGTAGCCGTTTTTCGCGCGATGGTTCTGCCCACTCACCTGCTGCGAAAAGCTCGAGTTGAAGTATCGAATTTTGCCGAGTTTCCCCGAACGCACTGTTTCGATCGCGTTCAACATGCCAGGCTCATGATGCAGCCTGTACGCAATCATCAGTTTGGCTCCGCTGCGCTCGGAAGCCGCGATGATGCGCTCACATTCCGCCACACTCACGGCCATCGGCTTTTCAAGCAGCAGGTGCAAACCGGCATCCAGAGTCTTCACCGCCAGCTCGACATGGTCCTTGTTCGGCGTCGCCAAGTACACCGCGTCGACAGTTCCAGACAGGAGCAGCCTGTCGAAGTCGTCATAGCTGTAGATCGCGTGAACATCGTACTTTTCCGCGACTTTCTTCGCTTTTTCCTCGTGTCCAGTCACGAACGCGACCACCTCACTATTGCCCGTATGCGCGATGCCGGGCAGCATGGCGGCCTGCGATATCCAACCGATGCCAACTACGGCATAGCGAACTTTGCGATCCTTCACTTCAACAGCTTTGGGCATGGGTATTCCTCATCGTAGCTACGTTTGAGCGTGCCTTCGTAAGATGCGGCCAAATCTCGCTTTGGGTGGCGCGCGAGGAAGGTTATCGAGCTACTTCGGTGGGAAAGAAAATGGAAAACACAGTTCCCGTCGGCGCGGTGTCGCGGCTATGCACGCGGATGGTGCCGTGGTGCGTGCGAATGATCTCCGCCGAAACCCACATACCGAGCCCGCTGCCCGTCATGCCTTTGGTCGTAAAAAACGCGTCAAAGACCGAGCGTTGCGTGGTTGCACTCATGCCGCAGCCGTTATCGGCAACCGTAATGCGCACACCGGGCTCACCGTTGCGCGGGCTGCGCGCACGCCGGGTGCGCAGCCGCAAAACGCCCTTCTGCGACATCGCATCGAGCGCATTCCCGATGAGGTTTGCGAACACCTGGCGCATGTCGCCGGCGAAGCAGAGCATGTTGTCGTCGGCGGCGTATTCGCGCCGCACGTCGATATGCAGCGTCACCAGACGGCTATGGTAGAGCGCCAGAACGCTTTCCAGAATTTCCGACATCGCCGTGTCGGTCGCGCGCGTAGACTGCCGATGGAATTTCAGCGTCTGCGTCACGATGTGCGACACGCGCGCCAGCTCAGACGCTGCTAACTGCGCGTAGGTGCGCATGTCCGAGCCTACCTCGCCAGAGTTTTCGATCAGGTACAGCAGGTTCGTTACCGACTCCAGGGGGTTGTTGATTTCATGTGAAATCGAACTCGCCATGCGGCCGACCGCAGCCAGTTTCTCCGTGCGCTGCAGAGCCGCATCGCGGCGGCGGCGCTCTGTGATGTCCCGGAAAAAATAAGCGATCCCCTTGCCTACCGGGGCGACGTTGATGCTGTACCAGATGCCTGAATCTTCCAGGTAATCCTCAAACGCCACGGCCACGCGCTCGTGCATCACCCTTTGCCCGACGATCCAAAACGAAGTGCGCTCGATTGCCGGAAAGATCTCCAGAAGAGGTTTGCCGACCAGTTCATCCTGCGCGGGAAGCGTCGCAATCGCACGCTGATTCAGATAGGTGACGCGAAAACTGTCATCGAGCAGGATGACAGCATCCACCGCCACGCCGAGCAGATCATGCACCAGCGACGTTTGTTCCAGCCGCGCGGACGCGCTGCGCGTGGCTTCAGCTACAGCTTCTTCAGCGCGAAAGGCTTCAGCCGTGGCGGCGTTTTCATTGACTAGAAGAAGTTCGCGCAGAGTCGCAATTTCGGCCAGCAGACGCGCGATATACTCGGCGTCCTGACCGGCTTCCCTGCCGGCATCGTGACCGGGCCGCCCCGTTTGCGCGGAGGTCATAGGACGGGCTCCGCAAGCACCTGCTCAGGGCTGAAGCGAAGAAACGTCAATTTGACGCTGAGCGCGAGTGTCCGAAACAGCTCCGCTACCTCGCGCGACACGTGGACCTTGGCGAACAAAACAACCGCAAACAATTCGCCGCTGGGCATAAGGCCCCCCATACCAACAACACTTCGGATGCCATGCGGAAGAACGAAGGTTTGCTGCGCCGGGATCAGCTCACTTCCTTCCGCATTTTCTACGTGAAACACGTTGAAGGTGCGGCGGTCCGCGTCAAGAATGAGCGGCGTTTCGGACATCGGGAACGCAGTGTCGATGTTGACACCCATCTGGCGAAAGAGCCCGGCAATCATGGGCGTGCGCCCGATCACCGCGGCATTGGGCAAAGGGATGGCCAGGTGTCCGGCCGAAGCGGCAGGAACGTTCCAGGCAGGCAGTTCCCCGGCTGTACCCAGCAGCGTCAGGCAACGAAGATGCGCCGCGGGCTCGCCCCCGGCACCAAGCGCTGCGCGTGCCGCCGCTTGGCGCGCTGGGGGCAACTGCGCATAAGTGCGCGTCTGGAAGCAGCGAATCAAGGCTGTCTGCCGTGTTTCTGTGCCGGGTTCACGGAAGGTTGCGTAAAGGTGTTGTACCAGCCGTTGTGCCGCCATCTGTTGGCTGTCGAGGTCATTGCACAGGGTTCGCAACTGCTGGCCCAGACTGACGGTCCCCGCAAAGCGAAGGCGCACCAAATCCAGCGTCAACGGCGAAAGCCCAGTCGGTCCTTGCAAGTCTGCCTCAATGCGAGGCGGCAGGAGCAGCACTCGCAACATTTGCGCTTGGAACGGTTTGCTCAGGCGCGCCGGGTTTGTTCAGATTTCCCCAACCGGGAAGGTCCTGAGAGCCGACGATCAAGCGAACACCATCCTGGAAGCTGAGGTAAGTGTAGAACCATTGACGGAAAACGGAGAACCTATTCCGGAAACCGATCAAGAAAAAAATGTGTACGGTAAGCCACGTCACCCAGGCCATAAAGCCGCTCCAATGAGCGTGGAAGGGCCAGGAGATGCGCGCCACGGCGGCCTTGCGCCCGATCGTCGCCATATCCCCCTTGTCGAAATAATGAAACGGCTTCTGCGCCGCGGCTTTTCCGCTGATCAACAACCCGATGCGCGTAGCGGCATAGGCACCCATCTGCATGGCGGGCTGCGCGACTCCCGGAACCTGTTTGCCGTTCTCTTCCACATGGGCCAGGTCGCCGATGACGAACACGTTGGGGTGCGCCCCGGGATTCAGGTGCTCATCGACGATCACGCAACCGCGTTTGTCGGTCTTTGCACCCAAACCCTCGGCGACGATTTTACCCAGGCCGGAGGCCTGCACACCGGCCGCCCACAATGTGCAAACACTCTCGATCTGCTCATCGCCAACCATGACATGGCCGGGCTGGATGTCGGTCACGTGCGCTCCCGTGCGGCAAGTTACGCCAAGAGCTTTGAGCTGCTTGACCGCGCTCGCCTGCAGGTCAGGCGGATACATGCGAAGAATTTTTGGTGAACCTTCCAGGATCAGCACCTTTGCCATGGAAGGATCAATGTGGCGAAAATCTTTCGTCATGTACAGCTTGGCGATGTCGGAGATAGCTCCAGCCAGCTCCACTCCGGTGGGCCCGCCGCCAACAATCACAAAATTCAACTCCGGGTGAATACCCGTTTCTAGCTTTTTGCGCTCCGCAAGCTCAAAGGCCAGAAGCACGCGGCGGCGAATCTCGGTCGCGTCTTCCACGGTCTTCAGCCCCGGAGCCAGCTTCGCCCATTCGTCCTTGCCGAAATAGCTGTGCGTCGAACCCGTCGCCAGGACCAGGTAGTCGTAGATCAACTCTGTGCCGCTCTTCAACTGCACGCGCTGCCCCACGGTGTCGAAGCCGGTCACCTCGTCCATGATGACTTCGGTGTTCTTGTTTTCCCGCAGAATGGAGCGAATCGGCTGCGCTATATCTCCAGGCGACAGCACGGCGAGAGCGACCTGATACAGCAGCGGCTGGAACGTGTAGTGATTCTTCTTGTCGACAACCGTTACGTCGACCGGCAGTTTCGCCAGTTTCATCGCGGCGTTCAACCCGCCAAACCCCGAACCTACGATCACTACTCTCGGCTTGTGGGCCGGTGCGTTCGTGTCTACCATGTCGTTCTCCCTCACGTATCCCGTTCCCAGATACGATGCGGCGAAGACGGTAGGTGTTCGGAAGCGTTTTGATGACACTATTGTGAGACTGGCGGCCCACAAGCGCGCAAGCGGAGCCGCTTAACGCGCCGGCAGGTCGGTAGACCCCATGCGGCCGGTGGCGGCGTCGCGCACCACAAAGCGCAGCGTCGCCGCTTTGCCGGCCTTCGGAGCGGCGTCAACGCTGAACGCAAAGTCGGCGTTCTTGGCCGCGTCATGCAGATTGGCCCCCGCACGGGCATGCGCCACCATGGCGTGCAGCGTATGGCCAAGCTGCTTACCGTGGGGGTCGAGGTAAACGGCAAGAATTGCCACCGAAGCCTCCGACGAGCCATCCTCTTCCGGCTGCCAGGTGAGGTCGGCCACGCTGACGTGGACGGCGAAGCTGAGCGGAGGCGCGGCCCCCGCGTCTGCCGACGACGCCGGCTGCACGGCTACCTTGAGGCCGTTCAGCGGAACCGAGCTTGCCGCGGCCGCGGTCAGGTCATACGAGATCGACTCCTTGGACGCCGAGATCTTCTGCCGGTCGCTTTCCGGGAAGTAGCCATCGCGCGTGCGCAGCGTCAGGCCGGCGCGCTTGCAGTCGACGCGAATGCGCCGAAATTTCGACGCCGTTTCGCTGTCCGACAGCGGCGTGTAGCCGATCGTGTAAAAGCTGTGCCCGAGATCGACCGCCTGCGCAATCTGCTGCGCGATATCGTTGCGGCCGCGGATGATGCGGCCCCCCGTGATGGGCGCGAGCCGGTTGAAGTCTTCGCCACTGTCATACAGCGCATTCAGGCCGGCGCTCGAGTCGCTCAGCGCTTCCACGAACGCGGCCTGCGTCGAATCCGTGATTTCCTGCACGGTGGGCAGCGTGCTGGTCGGATCGATGGCGTAAAACGTCACGTGCGTGTCCTGCAGCGTATTCGTTACATGCTGGATGGTCTGCTGGACTTCGTGGATATCCTGCCCGTCGATCGTGGTGTGGTCGAGAGTCGGGAAGCCGGCACCCACCCAAATGACATTTTTCCGCCCGGGAATGCGCGCGCCGTTTTGCGCGATCTGCTCAAGCGCCCGCAGCGACTGGTCGAGCCGCTCGAGCGGACCATACTCCGAGCTGCCAAGCGTTTCCAGCTTCCAGGCGTAATGGGTCGGCTCCTTGCTCAGGGCTTTCAGCAGAGCTTCGCGATCGCGCGTATACGGGTGCACGACTGCAAAGTGCCCGTCATACACCGTGAGCAGGACGGTTGGTTCGGTGAGCAGCGCGGGCTGCGCTTTCAGGTAGTCCGTCAGCGAGCGGCGAGCGAACGAGCTGTCCGCAAAGTGCGTGTTGAGCTGGTCAAGCACGAGCTCCGTCACCGGAGACTGCCCGAACGCCTTTGGCTGCGCGGGGTCGAACACCGCCGCGAGATCGGCGGACGCGCTTTCGGACGCGGGCAGAACATGTGAAGAAGGCGGCTCGAACGAAGCGATCCGCTGCGGCTTCCCATCCTCGAAGACGGTGAAATCGTCCCGCTTCAGGTCTTCGACCGGCTTGCCGTTCCGGTCCGTTACCACCACGTCGAGAACCACGAGCCGCGTGTTGACGACCAGTGTCGCGGTACGCGGCGGCGGCTCGGTTTGCGCCGAAGCCGCGACGGCAAGCACGGTGGCTGCGGCAAGCGGAAGCAAACGGAATAAGCAGCGGCTGAAAGCGGTCGAAGTCAACGGGTTTCCTTGTGCGACCAGAATATCCTGTGTGCCGCGCGGCCTGCACGTTCTGCCGGACCGCATGGCGGATACGAGTGCCTTGTACGATAAAGGAATCGACAAACGGCGGGTGCGGCCAATGCCGCTTCGTGCAGTCGTTCGGGGTATGGGAGAGACGTTCATGATCGACCGCAAGTTTCTGCGTTCTACGACCCGGCGTACCAGCTTTCTGCGCGCGTGGATTGCCGCGGCGGCCTTGCTCAGTTTCGGCTGCGGCCCACTTTGGGCGTGGGGCCGAGAAGGCCACCGGCTGACCGCACTGGTTGCCGAAAATTACCTGACTGCTGAAACGCAGGCCGCCGTGAAAGAACTGCTCGGCAAAGAGTCGATGGCCGACGTCGCTTCGTGGGCGGACGAGTACCGCGTGGACCACCCCGAAACCGGCGCATGGCACTTCGCCGACACGCCCAGCACGGCCGACAAATACGACCGCGCCCGCGACTGCCCGGCTGCGGCTGACCCCGCCGCCCCCTGGCATGACTGCGTGGTCGATCGCATCGTCTACTTCGAGTCGCGCCTGGCCGACAAGTCGCTCAGCCATCAGCAACGGGCCGAAGCGCTCAAATACCTGATCCACTTTATCGGCGACGTCCATCAGCCGTTCCACCTTATGGGCGACGACCGCGGCGGCAACAACATCGTCGTCAGCTTCCTGGGCTCACCTACGTGCGGCAGCTATAAATGCAACCTCCATGGCGTGTGGGACGATGCGATGATCGAGCATCATGGCTTATCGGAAAAGAAGTATGTGGCCTTCCTGCTGGCCGACATCAACGAGCATGACTGGGAAAAGCTTGCCGGAGGCACACCCGTGCAATGGGCGAACGTGTCGCACCGCTACGCGGTGAACGCCCTGGCCCCCAACGGCGCGCTGCTCGATTCGAGCTACTACGCGACCGAAATCAAGGTCGTCGACAGCCAGCTTTCGCTGGGTGGCCTGCGCCTGGCGCGCGTGCTCAACACGCTGTTGAGCGGGCAACCCGTGCCTCCCGCCGCCGCTGCCCCGGCCGCATCCTCGACCGGGGAACGCGTGCAGCCGCCAGCAGCAAAGCAGTAGCGTAGATGAGCTGGAGTTTTACGTGTATGCCTCATCTCGTTAGCTGTTTTCGATAGGGTGTGCGGTTGTCTTTGTTGCAGGATAGGTCTGGGCTTTGGCCCAGACATCGAGACGAAGCCATGAAATGGTTCTTTAGCCCTGGAGACTCGGCACCTAAGTAGCGATCGGAAAGCGACTCTACACGCTGGCATCATGGCTCGTTTGGCCCCTCTGGATGCGCATGGGAGCGTGTCGCTTTCAGGGGCTGACAAGGAGCAAGACACGCGCGGGAAGAACCGCTACACCCGCTATAAACTGGAGGAGAAAACGTTCCATGGACCCCATTCACCTGCTCACCAAGGCCAACAGCTTTTCCGAACAATGGTCGCCCCGCATCGTGGCGCAAATGAACGACTGCGACGTGATGGTGGTGCGGTTGGAAGGCGAATTCGTGTGGCACAAGCACCCGGAAACCGATGACTTTTTCTTCGTGCTCGAAGGCGAGCTCGACATCGAGCTGCGCGATCGCACCGTGAGCCTCGGCGTGGGAGACCTGTTTGTGGTGCCGCAGGGCGTCGAGCACCGGCCCGTGGCTCGCAATGGCGAGGCGAAGCTCCTGCTGATTGAACCTCGCGGAACGCCCAATACCGGCGACGAAGCCACGGCCGCGAAGAAGATCGCGATCTAGAGCTGTTTCAACGGAGATGCGGTCGCCGCCGTCTTCGATAAGCCGGGTTAGGCCCCGCGAACTCGGTGCCCTGCATAGCTGTAGGAAGGCGCCGAGGCGGTTACTCCGCTGCAGCGCTACGCCTTCACGCGTCGCAAAAACCCGCTCGCGCGCCAAAACCACTTGCGCTCCCGGCGCTTCTGGTAGCCAAGCATTCCCTGCTTTTTGTCGAGCACCTTTTGCGCCCACTGCCGGGCTTCGGCGATTTTGCCTTCGCTGGCCAGCAGGTCCGCAAAGTTCAGGTACGTTTCCGAGAGCACCGACCTCCCGGTCACCTGCCGAAACAGCCGTTCCGCATCGTCGCGCCGCCCCGTTTGCGCGTAAGCCTGCGCCAGCAGCCCGGCGCCGCGGTCGAAGTCGTACCCCGGCTCCTTCGCGACGACGCGTTCAAGGTCAGGCAGCGCCGCCACCGGGTCGTTCAACTCCATGGCGCAGACGCCACGTTTATAAAACGGGTCGGCGGTGTCTGCGCGCTGGGCGATCGCCATGTCGAACAGGTGCCGCGCTTCGGCGAATTTGCCATTTTCCATCAGCAGCCCACCCAGGTCTTCCAGGTTGCCGGCGGAAGGGTTGGTGCGCGTCGCGCGTTCGAGTTCCTTCATGCGCTTGCGCCGCGCAAAGAGCCTCGACCATTGCCCGCCAAACATCCCCGCGTCCGGAATGACCTCGGCCACGATGTAGATCGCCGCGCCCACCGGACCCAGGAAGAGGATGACGTAGAGCCAGTAGGTATCCGGGCGGCGCCGAATGAAGTGCAGCAGCGCCGGCACCCAGACGATCAGACTCCAGGGCCAAAATAGATGTTGAAAAAAGCCCATACGGTTACTTCAGCCTATGCGAAAGCGATGGTTTCGCATAGCCTTTTTACGGTTTGCCAGCCTCGGTGGGCGCCGGGCTGTCGTAACGAAGGGTATACCCGGCCGGCGCCGCGAACAGCGCCGGGGTGGGCGTCCTTCCGCGTCGCGAGCCTGGATGGTTTCGGTTTCCCCATGGAGCGCGTTGCCGTCAAACAATTTCTGCTTGTCGGTCTACTTGACCGTCGCTGTATAAGCGAGACTCGCGCCTTCCGGTCCGCGACCGAAGCTCACTTTTTTAAACGAGGAGAATGTGACGTTCTGAATGCAGGGCGTCACGCTTTGCGCCTGCAAGCCCATCGGCAAACCCACGCCGCCGCCAAACCCCGCGAACCGTGACATTGCCTGCCTCCGCTTCGCGGCAAACGCGCGGCATCTGACAGCGACTCCATGCCGCTA
>CALMON010000052.1:0-2713 GCA_937871785.1 uncultured Granulicella sp. | reverse complement strand
CCTGCCTCCGCTTCGCGGCAAACGCGCGGCATCTGACAGCGACTCCATGCCGCTACCCACCTGCTTCGAATGCGTCCAGCTTACACCCAGCCGAAATTGTACGGCAAGCGCTCGATCACTCGCTGTCCGCCGCTTTCCGCGCTACATGGCAGTGCGACGCAGGAATCTTCTTCGTCTTCTGGTTGTCGTCCGAATCCATGGTGGCGTGTTCCAGGACCACTGAATCGGTGGTCAAATCGATGCCGGCAAACTCAAATTTGCTCCCTTCATATTCCACGCCGTCGCATACGAGCGTTCCCTGATACTCGCCGAAGGCTTCCGTCGGCCGGCTGGTCGGCCCATTCGACTCATCTGGCACATCGTCCGGATATTTGAAATATACGTCGGTAGAGAACGGTATGCCGCGCACGGAAAAAGGGGTGTCGCCACTAGCGTAGACGCCACGTTCGCCGTGATTCAGGTACAGCCGCACCGTATTTCCTGCGGGGACATTTTCCCGTACGTCCGGCAGATACATGGATTTCCCGTCGGGAATCTGGAGCGTGTAGCCCGTATCGCTGCCAGGAGACAACGATAGGTGCGTTCCTTCCGGAACATGCAGCGCGCCCGCACCGGTTGGCGACGCGACCACGGCTTCCTGCGCAAGCGTGCAGTCCCACACCTCTCCCCTGGGGTTTAGCCGAATCTCGCCGGCCTTGCAGGGCCAGCCCGCGACCGTCCAGTTTTCAGCGAGGGTGCCGGCGAAAAAGTCTTCATACTGCTGATCGACGTGGCCGACCAGCTTTGCTCCAAGGATGACGGTTGGCTGCGGCAGATCGAACTCCTGCAGCGTGGACATCGTGTCGTCGCGATACAGCACGGTGGTCCCGGCCGGCAGCGCAAGCCCGGCAATTACGGTCGGCGTGGTGAGGGTTACATGCCGCTTGGCATAATCCGCTTCATAGATACGGGACGCGTGCTTTTCTTCAATGTTCGTAAGCAGAAGGTAGCCGCCTACCCCCAGAGCCGCGAGCGCCGGGAGACCCGCAATCGACAGCAGCACAACCCTCGCTTTGCCTTTGAGAAGAAAGCCGACCACCGCGATGACGATGACGACAAGCAGCGTCACCTGCCAGTAGACGGCTATCAGAAGGAGAGGAATCTGCCACCATTTGAAGTCCATCGCTCTGCGCTCCCCAGGGTACCCCAAGCCGACTTCAGCTCATGGCGTTTATACGATGCGGCTGCCAGACCCTATGCCTGACCTTCTCCCCTTCTACTATGAGAGACACATGGAATACCAACTCGCCCGCGATGGTCACACCTTCGGCCCCTACACTCGACCCGAAGTGGAAGAACGTCTCGCCAACGGCCACATTCTACCCACCGATATCGCCCGCACCGAAGGCATGGACGAGTGGCTCCCCATTGCCACGCTGTTTCCGGCCGCGGCTCCCACTCCCGTGCCCGGCCCGGGCGGCCTGCCGCAGGCGTTTCCCGACGCGCCGAACCTCCACTGGATCGCGCTGGCCGTGCTGGAAGTCGTCACGGTCAACTGCTTTTCCATCCTCTGGGATTTGTACCAGTCGCTCTGGATGAAGCGCGTCAACCCGCGCAGCACGGCGCTCTGGTATTACCTGGCGCTGGCGGCCGTGTTTGCCCTTAAAGCCCCGCAGAGCTACCACACCATGCTGTACAACCTTGGCCTGGGCCTGCCCACGGTAGAGCCTTTCGGCAACCTGCTGCTGGTGCTGACCTTCGTGCTCGCTGTGGCCTCGCGCCTGGTGCTGCGCCGCGAACTGCTCGCGCACTACAACCGTGCGGAACCCATCGGGCTGAGCCTATCGTGGCTGCTGACGCTGCTTTTCGGGGGCATTTACTTCCAGTACCACCTGAACCGCCTGAACGCGCTCAAGGACGCGTTGCGCAGACTGTAGAACAAAAGCCCCGGCAGACTCTCGTCGCCGGGGCGTTCGTGTTGGCAGCAGGTACCTACTTGTCGTCGCCTTCAGGCTTCGGCGCTGCCGCACCTTCCGGCCCGGGCTTGCGGATGTCGATGCCGCCTTTGAAGAACGCGCCGTCCTCGATCGAGATGCGTGCGGCGATCACGTCGCCGGTCAGCGAGCCTTCCGAGCGGATGTCCACGCGGTCGCTTGCCTGGCAGTTGCCGCGAACCTTGCCCAGAACCACAATTTCCCGCGCCATGATATTGGCCGCTACCTGCCCGTTGCGGCCCACGGTCACGCGGTTGCCAGGGAGGTTGATCGCGCCTTCCACCTTGCCGTCGATATACAGCGACTCGGAACCCGAGACTTCGCCCTTCACCACCAGGCTTTTGCCGATGGTGGCCTGCTCGCCCGAAGGTACGGCGGTGCCCCCGGCCACAGCCGGACGCGCGGTCTCAAAGGACGGCGTGGGGGTTGCCGGGCGCACAGGCTCCGGGGTTGCTGGTGTGCCGCTGCCGGGCTGATTCGGTTTCCACATATCTGTCTTGCTCCCTTTTCATTTGTCGCCGCTACGGCAACCGCGTTCTCTCGTTCACGATACTATCCGCAGTGCCGCGAGATTTCGCTCACGTTCATCGTACCGCTCCGCGCCGAACCACGCTGGATACCTCCTGTGGAACGGCGGTGCAAACCTGCGCCACACGTCGCCCCAACTTCGGTCCAGGCTCGCCGTCCAGACCTCTCCGCTCAACCCCTCCCTGCTGCCCGCTGAAGCCAAACCCCTTGCC
>CALMON010000051.1 GCA_937871785.1 uncultured Granulicella sp. | reverse complement strand
GATCAAGGGAATGACGCTGGTGACGCCGGTCGCCTCTGCTGAAACTTTCGACCAGCTGTCGAGCCTGTTTGCCGCTTTGGGATTTGAGCCCGGCCAGGGCTGGAATGATGGTGGCGGCCGCGGCGCGGCGTTTCTGGCCCCCGTGGGGAACCTGGAATTTGTGACCGGCCGCGCGCCGGCGGTGCCGCCCGTTTTGATCGAGGTGACGCAGCTCGATGCGGTGTATGGGGCCGTGCGGCAGTGGCTTGCGCCGAGCTACCGCGCCGAAGAGATCGCGACGCTGCTGTCGGCCGTGCAGCCGACGCACTGGGGATCGCGTCTGTTTACGGTGCAACTGGCTCCGGGCACGACTCTGGGATTCTGGGAAAGCGACAACCCGCTGCATGGCAAAGCCATGGCCGTTGAAGGCGATCTTTCGGCCGTTGGGAAGCGCTTTGCGATCGTGGTGGCGCGCTGGAACGCGGTGATTACCGACCGACTGCTGCAGGGCGCGCTCGATGCGCTGTACCGGAGTGGATGCGCCAAGGGGGATGTGGAGATCGTGCGGGTTCCGGGAGCGTGGGAAATTCCGAGCGCCGCACGGACGCTGGCGGAGTCGAAGCGCTTTGCGGGCATCGTGACCCTGGGGGTGCTGCTGCGCGGCGAAACGGCGCATTATGAGGCGATCTATACCGAGGTGGCGCGCGGCATCGGGCAGTCGCAGCAGGAAACCGGCGTGCCCCATGCGTTCGGCGTGCTGACCTGCGAAACGCTCGAACAGGCGCTGGACCGGGCCGGGCTGAAGGCGGGCAACAAGGGATTTGAAGCGGCGGTGGCGGCCATCGAAATGGCGAATCTCCAGCCCAAGCTGGCAGGAGCGCGGTAGTGGGGACTCGACGCAAAAGCCGTGAGCTCGCCATGCAGATGCTGTTTCAAGGCGATCTCGGCAAGCAAAAGCCGGAAGAAGTGGAACGATTGTTCTGGGCGTCGCGCGACGATGTGGACGACGAGACGCGCGGGTTTGCCGACGACATCCATCGGGTGGCGGGCACGCGCGAGGATGAGATCCGCGGCTTGATCGAACAGTTCGCGCAGAACTGGCGCATCGAGCGGATGCCGGTGGTCGACCGCAACCTGTTGCGGACAGCCGTCGCCGAGATGCTGGCCTACCCAAAAACTCCTGGGGCCGTGGTCATCAACGAAACGATTGAAGTAGCGCGGCGCTTCGCGGCGCCGGAGTCGGTTCCGTTTCTGAATGGGGTGCTGGACGCGATCAACCGGCACCTGATCGAGGAGCGCTTAAAGCGGTAGGGGACAGGGGAGCAAGAACAAGCGATCCCATGGATTGGGCGGCAGGAAAGCAGATTCCTTCGCTCCGTTGCGCAGTGAAAACAGGAAAGTAAAGCCCCCCCTCTTTTCCATAACCCGCAAGAAAGAGGCCCTCAACCGAGGGCCTCTTCTTCAGCTACTTTCCTGTTCACTGTCCTCTAATCTCCTAGGACGTCGCCTTCTTCGGGCGCTGCACGATCAGGTTCGGCACCACTGTGTTGCCGTTGCCGTCGGGAAGTTTGGGCGTAATGACGCTGGCAGGAACGTCCGTCGCCGCCGTCCCGTTCACTGAAATGAGGTGAACGGCATTGTCGCCGGAGGTGGTGGCAAAGAACGTCTTGTTATCCGTGCTGAAGACGCCGTTGATCGGCGCCGTAGTGGCTCCTCCCGACAGGGCGACATTGCTCAACGCTCCCGTGGCTGGAATGTACAAGGGAAGCTGCCCTCCCGTGCCGCTGTAGGTGACGAAGGCGACCACCGAGTTGCTGGATGGGACAACGCCGTTCACTGAGGTGGCCGCGATGCCTGCAAGCGGATGGTTTGTGAGGCTGGTGTTGAATACCACCTGGCTGGTGGCGGTCGTGCAGGTGAGCGGACCGTTGGGCTGGCCGGTGGTGACCGGGGTGTTGGCTCCGACGCTGACGGCGATATCGGCGAGGTTGAGCGCCGGGGTGGCCGTCACGCCAAGAACATGCGCGCCGTCATTGGTGGCCGCCAGGTGGTCGGTTTTTGCGGCAGTGTCGCTGGCGATCGGGTAGAAGGCATTCGTTTCAACCGGGGGATTGCCGATTGCGCCGATGGTGGTGGTGGAGCAGTAGCTGCGGCCCTGGGTGGTGGGTCCGCTGAAGAATGCTCCTACACTGGGAACGGCGACGGCGAGATCGTTGTATTGCTGGGTGGTCGGGGTGGCGTTCCACCCGGTAAAGGTGGAGTGCTCCAGCAACACGTTCGATGAGGTGGTGATGTACACGGTCGAGCTGTCCGGTGTCCACTGCGCGTGCGTGCCGACGCCCCCGTACGAGGTGCTGACGGCTCCGTTGACCACCAGAGAAACCGTCTGGCGAACGGGGTCGGTCACGACGACCGTGGTGCCATCCGGCGAGACCGCCAGCACAGGTCCGGGGATAGCGACGTTGGCGGTGCCGACGGCGTTCGTTGTGGCGCTCACCGTCATCAGAGCGGTCGTGCTGCCCAGATAGATGGTGCTTCCATCCTGAGTGATGACCATGGAATTCGGCACGTAGGGCAGCTTGACGAGAGCGCCCGGGAGACCGGTCGAAAAGTCCACAGGGAGAATGTACTGCGACTGCGTGCTGCCAATGTAAATAACAGAAGCGTTGGTGCCGGCGGTCGCGACCTGCACACCGTTCGAGGTGATCGGCTTCCCGTTGCCGAAGAGCCCGATCTGGCTGAAAGGAGCAGGGTTGCAGGTGGGCGGCTGGCATTCAGCGGTGATGGTGGCTGCTCCCGGAAAGGTGGGGGCGACGATGCCGGAGGACGCTGGAATTGTCGTCGGCGTGGTGGAAAGGTAGGTGAGCTGCGTCCCAATAAGCGTGACGCCCTTGGTGTCGACGACCGTAGCCGTGAGTGGCTGTGTGTTATTGAGACCGACGGGAACGGGGCTGACGTTGGCCTGTCCGTTAGCCGTAAGGGTGATGGAGGCCGGTGGACAGGTAGCGAAAAAGCCGGCCGCGCCTCCGGTTCCGGAGTTCGTCAGCGAGGCGGTTACGATCGTCGAACCGGGCTGCTGCGCGGTGGCGACGCCGTTCTGGTCGACGGTAAAGATCGCCGAGTTCTGCCCGGCAAACGACACGTGGCCGACGCGGCAGGTGATGTTGTTGGCCGGGGTCGTCGACGAGTTCTGGTAGACGCGCGCCGTGAGCTGGCCGCTGGTGCCCTGCGACAGGCAGCTCGTACCGGTGACGGGAGCGGCGGATGCGGTGACGATGAAGGACGGGCAGCAATTGGTGGAAGGGTCGGTGGTCGTGCCGCAACTGGCCGTGGGCGTCGGCGTGCCGATGACTACGCTGGTGACAATGGGGTGAATATAGACCGGAATGGCGTTACTGGTGGCTCCGCTGGCGGTCGCGGTGACGTAGGCGACAGTGGGGGTAAGCGGGCTGGCCAGGGT
>CALMON010000050.1:7234-7935 GCA_937871785.1 uncultured Granulicella sp. | reverse complement strand
CCGCCGACATACCAGCCTAGGTCGAAGGCCTGGGTCCACGACCACCAACCAACCGAGGGCTGAAGGCCCGACACATAGCCGCTAATCCCAAACGTACCGCTCGTCAAACGCCACATGATATTTCGCAAACATCCCGCGCATCTCGTCCTCGAAGCTTCGCTTCGCGTGGTGCTCGGCCTGCGTCTCGATATATCGAATCAACGCGCCGATGTCGGCGGGGCTCACGGAGAACAATCCATACCCGCGCTGCCACGCGAAGTCTCGCACACCCTGCTCTTTCTTCCTGATGGACGAGCCGGTCTTGATCTCCGAAACGACTTTCGCTCCCATCCGGGTCGGCGGGAGACGCAACGCGAGATGAACGTGGTTGGCGACGCCGCCCGCCCGAAAACATTCGCAATCCAGATTGCGCGCGGTGGCGGCAAGGTACGCGTGCAATCCCGAAACCAACGCGTCCGGAATCAACGGCCGACGGTCCTTCGTGCTGAAAATGACATGCACCAGGTTGAAGCTCAGGGTCTGCGGCATGCCGGCGATTATATGGCGGGCTTTCAGCCCTCACAAACCTTCGAACTCCTCTTTCTAGGCCTTCGGCCTACGCTGGTATGTTGTCGGGCC
Source organism: uncultured Granulicella sp. (assembly GCA_937871785.1). Lineage (GTDB taxonomy): Bacteria > Acidobacteriota > Terriglobia > Terriglobales > Acidobacteriaceae > Granulicella. Next base: position 7,317 of record CALMON010000050.1, on the reverse strand, counting down.
TTCGGCCCTCGGACTCGTGGAACGCATGTGGCCTCTAGTAGTGGGTCAGGAAGTGAGATACGATGACCACCGCCTCCCAATCT
>CALMON010000050.1:4297-7224 GCA_937871785.1 uncultured Granulicella sp. | reverse complement strand
GCCACTCTGGGTCAAGCAGACCTGCTGGGCACTGGGGCTGACGCTGGGTGCTCCCATCCTCGCGAGTCTCATCTTCCGCGCGCACACGGCGGCATGGCAACTGGCCGCGCTCCTCGTCGCCGGTCTGTGGCTCGCCGCCTGCGGCTACTTCACCGACGCAACACCGCTGCCGATGGCCCGCTACTTTGCCCGGCCCGGCACCTATGAGCTCATGCTCAATCACCCTTCCAGGATCGCGACCTGGTATCTCCGCTTTGCCGGCGCGTTCATGCTTCTGCTCGGTCTTGCCATTGCCGCCGCGGCCGCGCTTTTACTGACGCCGAAGGGAGCCCACGTATGAGCTGGTTCCGCAAAGACCCTCCACCCGCGGCCGAGCCCGAAGGCCCGCTGGCCGAGTTCGTTACGCTCACCATTCCGGGCAAGCACTTTAAGTGGACGCTGAAGCCGCACGACGACCTGACCGACCTCGTCGACATCATTCTTGAACGCCTGAAAGCCCGCGACACTGGCGAGCTCGCGATGATTGAGTCGGTCGACAAGCCCGTCCAGGCCGCCATCGTTTATCTCGACGGCCCCAATGCCGAGCGCCTCTGCGCCGATATGCTTACACTCATCAACCATCACCCGCTTTGTCAGGGCGCGACCGTCTCTGTCGATGTCGATATAAACGAGCTGCGCGACGGCAAGGCCCGCCGCGAGTTCACGCTGCCCGTCCTTTCGCCTGGCTTCGGAGACCGCCCTTGAGCCGCTTCCGCATCGTGGGCCTCGTATGCGCGCTCGTCGTCGCCGGCCTCGGCGCGGCGTGCTGGCTTGTGTTCGGTCCCTATTCCACCGAAGGCACACTCGCGTACCAGCGCAAGCACATCCCCACCGAGCCGCAGGTTCCCGGCACCTACCAGTGCAACGCGGGCTGGGGCGTCGCCACGCTTGTGATAAACGCCGACCACACCTTTCGCGAAAGCTTCAACGTCGCCGGTCCCAGGCCTCCGGTGATCCAGGGGACCTGGAGCTTCCAGACTTCGCCAACCAGTCTTTCCGGCCGCGCGATCGAGTTCTCCGCCTTTACGACCCTCCGGCAAAGCGGGTCCACCTATAACGCCAACGGTAGCTTCGAGGACGTTGTGCTCGAACGCGGCGGCGGTGTTCACATAGAAACGCAAGCCGATGAAGGCGTCTATTTTTGCAAGGGCTGCACAAACATGCTCGGCGACCTTTCGGGCATCGTCGGCGGCCCACCTTCTCACACGTAAAGCAGCACCGAATGCAACCGCACGCGAGGAACACCATGCAGATCAGCAAACAGCAAACCCCCAAAAACGAGCACCCCACTCTGACCGGCGCCGAAATCCTCTGGGCCACGCTTGCCGGCGAAGGCGTTACTACCATCTTCGGCTATCCTGGCGGTGCCATTCTGCCGGTGTACGACGCACTGCGCAAGTTCCCGACCATCCACCACGTTCTCGTGCGCCACGAGCAGGGCGCGTCGCACATGGCCGACGGTTATGCGCGCGCGTCGGGCCGGCCCGGTGTGTGCCTGGCCACCAGCGGCCCCGGCGCGACCAATCTCGTCACCGGCTTGGCGACGGCCATGCTCGACAGCATTCCCTTGGTTGCGATCACCGGTCAGGTGTCGTCCAAAGTGCTCGGCTCGGACGCCTTCCAGGAGATCGACATCACCGGCGTGACCTTGCCGATTACCAAGCACAATTTTCTTGTCACGCGTGCGGAAGAGATCGCTCCGGCCCTCCGCGAAGCCTTCCAGATTGCCACCTCCGGCCGTCCCGGCCCGGTGCTGATCGATGTCACCAAAGACGCGCAGCAGGGTACGGCGCTGTTCTCGTTCGAAGAGGCGAAGCCCGCGCCCTATCGCCCGCATCCCATGCTCGACGCCAGTTCCGGAGCCATTCGCGAGGCGCTTGCGCTCATCCGCTCCGCCAGGAAGCCGGTCATATTGGCCGGCCACGGCGTCGTCGAATCGGGAGCCGAAGCCGAGGTGCTTGCCTTTGCCGAAGCGCTGCAGGTGCCCATCGCGACCACGCTTCTCGGGCTCGGCTGCGTACCGGCGGCGCATCCCTTGCAGCTTGGCATGATGGGTATGCACGGCGAGTCGTGGGTTAACAACGCTATTCAGCAGGCCGACCTTCTGCTCGCCTTCGGCATGCGCTTCGACGACCGCGTCACCGGCAACCTCGCGCACTACGCGCCCCATGCGAAGAAGATTCACATCGAAATCGATCCCGCCGAAATCAACAAGAACGTCCGCGCCGACGTTGCGCTCATCGGCGACTTGAAGCAGGTGCTACTCACGCTCTTACCCTTACTCACAACGAAAAACTCACCACTCACAACGGATCGAAGCCCCTGGCTGCACGAAATCAACAGCAGCAAAGGCACCGCCGCCGTGCGCGACATCCTCAATCTTCCCGACAACGGACACCTCTACGCCGCGCATGTGATCAACGACATCTGGCGTGAAGCCAAAGCCGCCGGCCGGCTGGAGCAGACGCTGATCGTCACCGACGTCGGCCAGCACCAAATGTGGGAAGCGCAATATTTCAAACATGAAGCGCCACGCTCGCTGGTGACCTCCGGGGGCCTGGGCACGATGGGCTTCGCGCTGCCGGCCGCGATCGGCGCGAAGTTCGCCTGCCCGGAAAAAGACGTGTGGGTGATCGCCGGAGACGGCGGCTTTCAGATGACCGCCGCCGAGCTATCGACGATCGTGCAGGAAGGCCTCGCGATCAACATCGCGGTGATCAACAACGGTTTCCTTGGCATGGTACGGCAGTGGCAGGAGACTTTCTACGACAAAAATTATTCCGCCTCGCCCATCCTGTCGCCGGACTTCGTAATGCTGGCCGCGGCCCATGGCATCGCGGGCGCCCACGTCAGCATGGCTCGGCTGCGGCTCAGAGCGTTTCCGCTAC
>CALMON010000050.1:0-4287 GCA_937871785.1 uncultured Granulicella sp. | reverse complement strand
GGGGATCACGTCAGCACCCGCGCCGACGTGATCCCCACAGTCACCCGCGCCCGCACCGGAGGCAAGCCCTTCCTGATCAATTTCCAGGTCGAAAAAGAAGACGGCGTGTACCCCATGATCGTGCCGGGAGCGGCGCTGCACGAGATGGTGCACCGGCCGGGAAGCGACCCGCTGCTTGAAACCGCGGAGGAGGCGTAAAGTCGCTGCCCACCTGGAGTCAAGCCAAGCCCCACACTCATGGATAAACCGCCCGCCAAGCGCCCAAGCGCCAAGGCGCGACCCCGATAACAGCCTAGGGTGGAACTCCTGGGACGAAACCCACAACAAACCGAGCGCTGAAGGCGCGACCTATAACGCCCTTCAGTCCCAAACATACTTTTCATCGAACGGCACATGATACTTCTCAAAAAACGCTCGCTTCTCGCCCTGAAAACTACGTTTCCGATGGCGCTCGGGCTTGTGGTCCTGTCGACGTTGACCCTGCCCGCAGCCGGCTGCAAAGCTGCTCCGCCTCCATCCCCTGCAAAAGCCTCGGCGCCCACGGCCAGCTACCCCGCTCGACCCACCACGCCTGCTCCGCCCTTCAAGGTCTTCCACACCGAACCCGCCTCGATCACCCTGGTCACCTCCCTGGACGCCACCGACGACGGCGTCACCACCATCATCTACCAGCTTCGCGATGCCGCCCACGCGCACACCTTCGACGCCCTCCACATCCCCCAGAAGCTCGTCGACGCGCGCAAGCCTGTCATCGGCTTTCACATTTACCGAGGCCCCAGGTGCGCTGCGGAAAAGTACGCTCCCGGCGCGCCGCCCTGCGGCCCAAGCTACCATGCCGCCGGCGACTATTCGCTCGGCGATTACACCAATCCCATTTGGGACGACGGCGAGCTCCTGCACGGCGACGGCGTCCAAACCCCACTTTGGAACCCCGACGCTCCGCGCTGAAACTCACACATGAAACTGACAACTCACCCCTGACCCAAACCCGTTCGCCAGGTACTCGAAAACCCTATGCTCCACACCTTTGTCGCCCTCGTGCAAGACAAACCCGGCGTGCTGACCCGCGTCGCTTCGCTCTTCCGCCGCCTCAACATCAACATCGTGTCGCTCACGGTAGGCGAGTCCGAGCGGGCCGATACGTCGCGCATGACCATCGTCTGCGAAGCTCCGGAAGACGCCGCGCACCGCATCCGCGCGTCGCTTTACAAGCTTGAAACGACCGTCGATGTGGATGAAGTCAATCGCTCCGAAGCCGTCGTTCGCGAGCTCTGCCTCATCAAGGTGGAAGCCGGCCCGAACGCGCCACACGGACAGCACTCTCGCTCACAAATCTTCGAGCTTGCCACCGTGTTTCGCGCGCGCGTCGTCGATCTCGCGCCGGAGTCGATCATGCTCGAAATGACCGGCTCCGCTTCCAAAATCGAGGGGCTGCTGCAGGTCTTGCGCGAGTCCGCCTACACCGTTCTTGAGGTGTCCCGCACTGGCCGCATGGCCATGCGCCGCGGCCACCATACCAGCCGCGTGCTCAAAGCTCTGGGCACCAAAGCCGCTGCGGGCAGCGGGCCGGAGCTCGAGCCCGACCCCGACGCGCTGCCCGAGGACGAAACCCTCCCCAACCAGTTCGACGACGTACAGGAACCCGAAGCCTAAGCCATGGCCCTCCCCTCCGTATCCGACCACGTCATCGCGCCGCTCATCATCCTCTTCGTTGTCGCGGCGTGGGTGGCGGTGCGCTACGAATTTCGCAAAAGCGCCCGGCGCAAGCGCGAAGCTGCCCGTCTGCGCGGTGAGCCGGTCCAAGAGCCGCGAGCGTGGCCGTGGCGGCGCGGCATCCTGGCCAGCGCCGGCATGGCGGCCGTGTACCTGCTCGTTTTCCGTCTCATCAGCTTCATCCCCAGCGAGCATAGGGATAATGCCGGCGGCGCCATCCTCATGTCCTTCAGCTTCCTGTTTCTCGGCCCATTCGTGGCCGGTTACATCACCGTCGACCAGGCCGCGACGAAGGAGCCGCTGCCGCCGCGCATGTGGATCGCCGCTCCCTGGATCCCGATTCTGTTCAACGTCGCGCTCGCGCTGGCCATCGCGTGGGAAGGCGTCATCTGCGCCGTGTTCATCATCCCGCCGGCCATGGCCTGCGCCACCGCTGGGGGCTTTGTGGCCGCGCTGGTCCACGGCTATCGGCACAAGAAAACTTCCAATAACGCCTTGATGTGCATGGCCCTGGCACCGCTGTTGCTGTGCTTTGTGGAAGCACGCATGAAGCAGCCGCTGGAGCTCCGCACCGTCAACACGCAGATCAGCATCCACGCGCCTGCGCCTGTGGTCTGGCGCAACATCGAGCGCGTCCGCGCCATCGCTCCCGCCGAGCTGCGCACTTCCTGGGCGAACACGATCGGCTTCCCGCGCCCGGTGGAAGCGACGCTCTCGTTTGAAGGCGTCGGCGGCGTGCGCGACGCCAGCTTCGAGCGTGGCCTTACCTTCACCGAGACCGTCACCGACTGGCAGCCCGGCAAACGAATCGCGTTCACCATCGCCGCCAACACCTCGGCCATCCCCAGCACCACGCTCGATGAACACGTCACCGTCGGCGGCCGCTTTTTCGACGTGCTCACCGGCGACTACACGCTCGAGCCGCTGCCCAACGGCGACACCCTGCTGCACCTCGCCAGCCACCAACGCCTGTCCACCGACTTCAATTTCTATGCCGCCATGTGGTCCAACGCCGTCATGTCCGACATGCAGAACAACATCCTTCATGTCGTGCGCGACCGCTGCGAAGCTGAAGCCCGCGCAGCTATCACCGCGGCAGCTACGACTACCCGAAGTAGCCCGCCAGAGTCCAGCTCGACAGCAGCAGTGCGCTGATGCCGCCAACCCATACCCACTTCCGAAGCCGCGTGCGCGTTCTGCGCTTTTCGTCTTCTTCAGCGACGACTCGCAGCTTGTACGCGTAATACACAGCCGCAATGAGGCCCCAGCAGGAACCAAGCAGCAGACCGCTCAAGAGTGCAATGCCAAGCAGCGTTGCCATAACCCAATTACTCTAACAAAGAAGGAAGACACTCACATGGCAAAAACCTACCACGACCAAGATGCAGACCTATCCCTTATCCAGGCGAAAAAAGTCGCCATCATCGGCTACGGCTCACAGGGCCACGCGCACGCGCTCAACCTTAAGGACTCCGGCGTCGACGTCCGTGTCGGCCTGCGCCCGGGCTCGCCGAACGCGAAGAAAGCCGAACTCGCCGGTCTCGTCGTCGGCTCCGTTGCCGAGGTGTCGAAGTGGGCCGATGTCATCATGAACCTCGTTCCCGACCAGACCGCGTCCAAGGTCCACAAGGAAATCGAAGAAGGCCTCGCTCCGGGCAAGACCCTGATGTTCGCGCACGGCTTCAACATCCGCTTCCGCACCATCACGCCCCCCAAAGACGTTGACGTATCGCTCGTCGCGCCCAAAGGCCCCGGCCATCGCGTGCGCGAAGTGTTCACCGAAGGAGGCGGCGTCCCGGGCCTCGTAGCCGTCGAGCAGGATGCGACCGGCAACGCGCTCGCGCTGGCGCTCAGCTACGCGAAAGCCATCGGCTGCACGCGTGGCGGCGTGCTTGAAACGACCTTTACCGAGGAAACCGAAACCGACCTGTTCGGCGAGCAGGCCGTGCTTTGCGGAGGCACCGCCGCGCTCGTCAAGTGCGGGTTTGAGGTGCTGACCGAGGCCGGCTACCAGCCTGAGCTCGCCTACTTCGAAGTGCTGCACGAGCTCAAGTTGATCGTCGACCTGATGTACCGGGGCGGCCTCGAATATATGCGTCACTCTATCTCCGACACCGCCGAATGGGGCGACTATGTTGCCGGCCCGCGCATCGTCACGGCCGACACGAAAAAGGCCATGCAGGGCCTGCTCGCCGATATCCAGTCCGGCGCGTTCGCCGAGCGCTTCATCAAAGACCAGAACAGCGGCCGCACCGAGTTCGAAGGTTTCCGCTCGCAGGACCGTAATCACCCGATCGAAAAGGTCGGCGCCGAGCTGCGCAAGGCGATGCCGTTCCTCGATCCTGTCAAGGTCGAAAACGGCACGGTCGTCAAAGCGTAGCGTAGCTCACCCTTTCACATGATCATCTTGAACGAAGTGCAGGATTGACTTTCTTCCGAGCGCCTCGGCTGCCCGGAGGAAAGTCAATCCCTCGCGTGCGGCTATGGGTGACGATACGAGGACCACAGATGCGCCAGTCAATGATGCTCGACGCAGACCGCTCCTCTTCCCCGGCCACCGCCTGAAACGGCAAG
>CALMON010000049.1 GCA_937871785.1 uncultured Granulicella sp. | reverse complement strand
GCGCCGCAGGTTGTCAATGGCTTCCGCCGTCGGAGCTCCCGACACCTTGACCAGGTACGTTTTGAGCACGCCGGCCGACGCCTTCGACAGCTTGTTGGCCAGGTCGCCGTCGTTGGTCATCAGCAGCAGGCCCTCAGACAGATAGTCGAGCCGGCCAACCGGGTACAGACGCGGCAGCTTGGAATGCTCGCCGACGGTCTTCTTCTGCGAGTCCTGCCCGAGCAATTGCATGACGGTGGGCCGGTGCTCGGGGTCGTCGAGCGTGGTGACATAGCCGCGCGGCTTGTTGACGATGAAGTAGCGCTCTGGCTCGCGGCCGTGCAGCAGCTTGCCGTCGACGCGGATGTGGTCGCGGTCGAGATCGGCGCGCGTGCCCAGCTCCGTAACGACGGTGCCGTTCACCTGCACGCGGCCTTCCTGGATGATGACCTCGGCGGCCCGGCGGCTGGCGATGCCCGCCTGCGCGAGAATTTTCTGGAGGCGGTCGCCGCGGGGCTCCTCCGGTGGCGTGGCTTTGAGCTGCGGCGCTGGCTTCATGCTCCTATTATCGCCTGCGGAACGCCCGGGAGGACCAGCGTAATGGGTGCTGTTCTCGAAAACAATGATCCAACGGCAAGAGGCGGCGTGCGTTGCTTATGTCAGCGCGTCCTTCCCCGCCACGGTCAAGGTGAACCCATGGCCTGTTGCCCAATCCGCGCCGTGCGGGTTCACCTGATAGAAAAGGTGCGTCTGGCCGCCCCACACGATGGGACCGTTCGGGTCGTTCATCCATCTGCTGGGCGGGAGCAGGTGGTACTGCGGGCGTAGCGGGTCAGTAGCCAGAGCCGACAGCGACGGTCCTGCGCCAAGCGTCCAACCCCCGCACCGTAGCAGCGGCGAGAAGGCTTTCGCCAAGGAACTTGCGGCGGCTGAACATCCTAAGCTCGGGCCGCGCGCCGATTACATAGCGGGGCGGATGGGCTGCTCCGGGTGGGGTTCGTTGCCGCGAGGGCGCTCCGGCGTTGGGATGGTGCTGGGCGTAAGCGGCTGGTCGGGAGCGAACTCGTTGTCGCCTTCGGGAGTGCCGACGACCTCGGGGCGAACGTCGCCTACCGTGTCGGGAGCTTCAGTGGGGGTGGTGGGATAGGGCATGGGTTACGCTCCTGTTTCGTCTGAGCCCGTATAGGGCTCGTGTTCATCGATTTCGCGGCGTTCGGCTTCGGCCGCCTCGGTCGCGGTGCTGGCATCGGAAGCATCCTCGCTGTCGCCGTCGGCCTGCGGCTCGTGAATGTCGCGGGACACTTCCACTTTTCTGGCAGCGAGAGCCGGAGGATGTGGCGGCTCAGTTTTATGGCCGCTGGGGCCTTCGGACTGGTCGCTCATCATGTCTTCGCAGGTTTCGTTCAGGTGTTGTGGCGCTTCAGGGGCATTCGACAAGTAATCTCCGGGCATATGCGTGGAGGAGTTCGACTTGGCAGGCAGTTCTGCGGGCAATGGAATTTCCTCCTGAACAGGGTCGGCGTCCGCGAGCTCGCCGGCCATCTTCTCAAACTCTTCGATGCTCGGAAGCTCGGCGATATCCTTCAAACCGAAGCGGACCAGGAAGTCCTTTGTAGTCTTATAAAGGATTGGGCGGCCAATTACCTGTTTCCGGCCTGCGGTGGTCACGAGTTTGCGCGTCATCAGCCCGCCGAGCACGCCGCCAGAGTCGACACCGCGGATTTCCGACACTTCCGGCGCCGTCACAGGCTGCTTGTACGCCACCACCGCGAGGGTTTCCAGAGCCTGCAGCGACAGCTTGAGCGGCGGTTTGAGCGACTTGACGAAGCCTCGGACGGCGTCATGATATTCCGGCTTGGTGCCCAGGCGAAACCCGCCGGCGACCTCGCGAATCTCGAGCCCGCGGTCGCCAACGGCGTACTCCGCAATGAGCTGGTCGAGGATGTAGCGGAAATGCTCGCGCAGGGCGCGCTCGCGGGCTTTTTGAGCGGCCGGGTTGGGCGGCTCCGTAGGAGCGGATGGCGGATTGGCAGGGAACGGACTGGACGACTGCGGAGCTCCGTGCAAGTCGGCAGATGGAGCGGCAGCTTGCTCCAGAGCCGCTGTCTCTTCTGATTGCGGAAGGGCGTCAGCTGTGCGAGAACCGGAAGCCTCGGCTTCGGAAGGGTGTGTATCTTTCTCGACCGAAACATCTTTCTCGACCGAAACATCTTTCTTGGCCGAAACATCTTTCTCGGCCGAAACCTGTTCAAAGGCCACGCCGTCGACCGCCGCAGATGTTTCGGACTCGGCGGCGGCATCGATCAGATCGGGCGTAAGGACTTCAGAGTTCAGCTCCTCCGGAGTAGCGGCGCTGAAGTCGTCCTCACTTTTCGTGTCGCTGTTCGTGTCGCCATCGACCAGGGCGAGCGACGTTTGCCGCGACTGGAGCGCGTCGAGCTCGGCCTGACCTTCTTCTCCCAGAAGACCGACCAGTTGCAAGAGCGTGACGGGCTCCTCAGAGGCATAAATGACAGCTTCGATCTTGGCTTTCAAAGACATGGTGAAGCCTGAGTGTACCGCGAAGTCGCTGTGACGACGTCGCTTTAGTCTCCCGAAGCGTGCAGAGTCGCACCGGCAGGCTGGGCGGGAATGTCGAACCCGGAAGGCCGTGAAACCCCACCGGACGTGCTCTTGCGTGCAAACGCCAGCCGGATGCGGTCGAAGAACAGGTAAATCACCGGCGTGGTAAACAGCGTGAGGCATTGCGACACGAGCAGGCCACCCACAATCGTGACGCCGAGCGGCCGGCGCAGCTCCGAGCCCGTTCCGCTGCCCAGCGCGAGCGGGATGCCGCCCAGAAGCGCCGCCATCGTGGTCATCATGATGGGGCGGAAGCGTAGCACGCAGGCCTGGTAGATCGCTTCCTCGGGGCTCTTGCCCTGCTCGCGCTCGGCCACCAGGGCGAAGTCGATCATCATGATGGCGTTCTTTTTGACGATGCCGATCAGCAGGATAATACCGATGATCGCAATGACGGACAGGTCGATTTTGAAGATCAGCAGCGCCAGAATCGCGCCCACCCCGGCCGACGGCAGCGTGGAAAGAATCGTGAGCGGGTGGATGAGGCTTTCGTACAGCACGCCGAGCACGATGTAGACCGTAAACAGCGCGAACAGGATCAGCAGCGGCTCGGACTTGAGCGAGTCTTTCTGCGCCTGCGCCGTGCCCTGGAAGCCGCCGTGGATGCTGGAAGGCATACCGATGCGGGTCCGGGCGTTTTCAATGTCGACAGTGGCGTCGCCCAGCGCGACCCCAGGGGCCAAATTGAACGAGAGCGTGGCGGCTGGCGACTGGCTCTGGTGATTGACCGACAGCGGAACGCGTTGCGATTCGTAGTGCGTGATGGCGGACAGCGGAATCATCGCGCCGGTGGTCGCCTTCACGTAGATGTTCTGCAGGTCGGTGGGGTCGTCCTGGTACTGCTCGTCGACCTCCATTACCACGTGGTACTGGTTGAGCGGCTTGTAGGTGGTCGACACCTGCCGCTGGCCGAAGGCATCCGAAAGGGTCGAGTCAACCGCCAGGGCAGACACGCCCAGCCGCGATGCTGTATCGCGGTCGATAACAAGCTGCGCACGCAGGCCCTTGTCCTGCTGATCGGTCGCGACGTCCTTCAGCTCCGGCATCTTCTGCATCGCCGCCATCAGCTTCGGAGCCCACTGGTCGAGATCGGCAACGGAGTCTGCCGTCAGCGAGTATTGATACTGCGTTGCCGAAGAGCGCCCGCCGATGTTGAGTTCCTGCGAGCTTTGCAGGTAAAGCTGCACCCCGGGGATGTGCGAGGTCATCGGCCGCAGGCGATTGACTACCGCGTCGGCGGAGTCGTCGCGGGCATGAGACCAGAACGGGTGGTGACGTTCGGCATCGGGCTTGAGCACGACATACATGCTGGCCGTGTTCGACGATCCTCCACCAGGGCCGCCACCGCCAAGGAAGGAGAGCGTGTTCATCACCGCGGGATCTTTTTGCGTGATGGCGACGAGCTCCCCCATTTTCCTCTTCATCTGCGTAAAGGAAACGTCCTGCTGGCCCTTGACCTGGCCTCCGAGACGGCCGGTATCCTGCTGCGGAAAGAAGCCTTTGGGCACGATGACGAACAGGTAGATATTGAGGATGAACGTGAGCCCAAAAACGATCAGGGTCGTGATCTGGTGGCGGATAACCCAGCGCAGGCCGCGCTCGTACTCGGCCGTCAGCCGCGCCAGGTGACGCTCTCCAGTGAGGAAAAACCAACCCTTGCTGTGCTCGGAAAAGGGCTTGAGGAATTTGGCCGCGAGCATCGGCGTGGTGGTCAGCGAAACTACCAGCGACACCCCGATCGACACCGACAACGTCACGGCGAACTCGCGGAACA
>CALMON010000048.1 GCA_937871785.1 uncultured Granulicella sp. | reverse complement strand
TCCTCCGCGGCCGGTGCCGGCACGCGCACGTCGGCGGTCGCGTAAGCGCCGGCGCGGTCCGGCCGCAGTCGCGATAGCAGCCGGCGCAACTCGTCGGTGCGTCCATGCCGGTGGAGGAACTGCGGGCTCTCGGGCAGGACGACCTGAAGGAACAGCGTGAGCGGCACCGACAGAGTGCCGACCCAGTACAAGATCTGCCAACCGAAAGACGGGGTCAGGAAAACGCCGACGAGCCCGGCGAGGGTGCCGCCGAGCGCCCAGCCCAGGCCGACCCCGAGAAGCGAGAACGCGTTGCTGACCCGACGCGGCGCCAACTCGTTGATGTAGGTTGAAGCCAGCGGCATCAGCGTGCCGAGGCCGACGCCCGTGCCCACCCGCAGGAGGCAGTACGAGGTAAAGCCGTGCCCGAGCAGCGGCGTCAGCATCGTGAACAGGTTCACCAACCACAGGCCGCCGATCAGCGTCCCGCGGCGACCGAAGCGGTCGGCGATCACGCCATGCCCCAGCGCACCGACGAGGAAGCCGACCAGGCCGCTGCTGACCAGGACGCCGGCCTGCCCGGGCATGAGACCCCACGGGCCCGCCACGTAATGGATCACGTAGGCTGGATTATAGGTATCGTAGCCGTCGAACATCGCGATCAGCGCCATCAGGGCGCCGAGCAGGACGTGAAGGCGGCTGACTCTCGCGTCGGCGAGCTCTGCTCGAAGATCCAGCACCCGCGGTGCGTAACGTGAATCCAATGGGTGCGCTCCCGGTGTTCGACCAGCATCTACGATCTACATTGATCGGACGTCGGCCTAGGCGCAGGATCATCCGCCACCGCGGCCTTCAGCGTAAACTGGAGCCGGCACCTCTATCCGAGCCGCCTTTTAAGTGACCGACGGGTGTGTGCCGGACTGCGGCTCGCTCATGCCGCACGCTTCCACAAGGATACGGCGAGTTGGTCGAGCAGCCAGGCTAAGTCCTCACCATCGCGGCCGGTGCCGTAAACGTACCAATCCGGTCGCACGACCGCGACCGAACACGTGTGGGCCTCGAACCATTTAGTGTAGACCGCGTCGAGATCTTCGAGACCATCGGCCGCCGGCGACGACGCGATCAGTGCGAACCGCCCGTCGAGTGCGTCCCAGCCTCGCCGGCGAAGAGCCGTCAGGGTGCCGAACAGCTTCGGGTCGCGGGTCACGATGCACCAGCCGGCGCCCACGATGTCGTCGAAGCGACCCTCCTTCTCCTGCGAGCGCACGCGCCCTTGCGGGAAGAAGTCGCCGCTGCCAACCACGAGGCCACCGCCGAGCCCTGGCAGCTTCACCTTGTCCGGGCCTTGGTTGGCGCGGCGTCGAGCAAGCATACGCTCGTCGCGCGCGCGGGCCTGAACCGGATCGCGCAGTGTTTGCACCCGGCCGAGTTCGATGGCTTTCTCCGTTATGAAGCGCACGTGCGGCTCGCGCTCGACCTGATAAGTGTCGAGCAAGGTGGTATCCGCCCGGCCGGTGAGCACGAGATCGAGCTTCCAAGCGAGATTGTGGCTGTCGCGCATGCCCGAGCACATGCCTTGACCGAGGAAGGGCGGCATTTCGTGCGCGGCGTCGCCGGCTAGGAACACGCGCCCGTGCCGCCATTGGCGCACGACGCGCGAGCGGAACACGTAGTTGGCTGTGCGGATCAGCTCCGCATCATCCTTCGTCAGGTACTTGCCGACGCGCGACCAGACGCTGGAGGTATCGGTCGCCTCCTCGACTGTTTCGCCCGGGTTGAGCATGAACGAGAAGCGGTGATGGCGCGGGCCGATCCGCACGATCGACGTCGGCTGCACCGGGTCGCAAACCTGCCGGAACATCGGCAAATCTTTGACGATGCGCCGCATTTGGAAGTCGCAGACGAGCCAATTCTCCTGGAACCCGTAGTCGTCCACCTCCGGGCAAAAGGTGCGCCGCATGAAGCCGCCGCCGCCGTCGGCCCCCACCACGAAGTGGGCCCGCACGACCGTCGGCTCTCCATCAGGCCCCTGGGCGTGCAGCGTCACCGTTTCGCCGTCCTGCACGACGTTTGCCACGGTGACACCCTGGCGCACCTCGACGCTGGGCAAGGCTTTGTCGTGCTGGTCCAGCACCGCTTCAATGTCGGGCTGGAACATCATGTACATCGCGGCCCAGCCGGCGGGTGCGGCCTCCGCGTACTGGAGCTCCACCAGCGTCTCGCCGGCTGCGTTGACCCAATCGTAATCGCGTTGCACAACGGAGCCCTGGCTCACACCGTCGACAAGGCCGAGCTTCTGGAAGGTTCGCATGGTCTCGTCGTCGAAGCACGCCGCGCGTGGCAGGTTGTAGAGTCCCTTATAACGTTCGAGAACGATGACTTTATGGCCGAGTTGACCGAGGAGCGCCGCGAGGGTCATCCCCGTGGGGCCGTACCCGATCACCGCGACGTCGCAATCCGTCATGTTTCCATCCCCTTTGCGTTCTCATGCGGCGCGGACGCACGACGAAACCGCTGAGAGCGCTTATTTGTGTCGACACATTGTGATCAAGGAGACCTCGCGGTGTCAATAGCCTCGGGCATCTGCCGAGTGTGCCATTGCGGCAAGCTGAAGCGAGAACGGCACGGCCGATGTTTGGCACCGCAGGCGACCAGAACCCGCGCGGGGCCATTTCCCAATCCCACAGCCGCCCTCAAACGGGCTGAACCATCGATGCAGGGATCAGGGTCTCAGTGTCCGTCCGCGAACAAGCTGAACGTGTTGAGCAGCTTGGGATTCAGAGGTAG
>CALMON010000047.1 GCA_937871785.1 uncultured Granulicella sp. | reverse complement strand
TACCAGGGCGGCCGCATCGAGATCTACACCAAGCCTGGCCAGGCCAAGCTCCACGGCGCGCTGTTTACGACGCAGTCGGCCGAGTTCCTCAACGCCAAGGACCCCTTCGCCACCAGCCGCGCCGCTATCGGCAAGCAGCGCTATGGTTTTGAGCTGAGCGGCCCCATTCAGAACACTCGCAGCGACTGCGCCGGCGCGCTGGAGCATCGGCAGATCAACCAGTTTGCGGGGGTCAACGCCGTCACGCTGGCGGCCGACAACAACACCGTCACGCAAAGCATTTACAACGTCGCCACGCCGCAGTCGCTGTGGCAGGGCAACGTGCGGCTGGGCGCGATGCTGGGCAAGCGGAACAATTTCACCTTCACCTACACGGCCGGCGTCAGCGGCCTGAGCAATGTAGGCGTGGGCGGGGCGACGCTGGTCGACTCCGGCTACAACAGCACGCAGAGCGAGCACGTGGTGCGCGGCAGCAACCTCCAGACTGTGTCCGCGCACTTGATTCATGAGAGCCGCCTGGGCTACACCTGGCGCTACCGCACGGACACGCCGAACTCCACCGCGCCGGCGCTGCTGGTGGCGGGTTCGTTCAACGGCGGCGGCGTGGCGACACAGTTTCTGCGCACCCATGAGCGCGACCTCGAGTTCGACGACGACCTGCTTTACAGCCGCGGCAAGCACAACATGAAAGCCGGCATCGAGCTGCTCGACGTTGCCCTGCACGAAAACATCCCGGCCAACTTCAACGGAGCATACGTGTTCGGCGGCGGCAGCGCGCCCGACCTTACACCCGGAGCGAAGGCGGGCGCGACCACCGTCATCACCGGGCTCGAGCAGTATCGCCGCGCGCTCAACCACCTCGCCGGCGGCACGCCCACGCAATACAACGTCACCACCGGCACGCCGCAGGTCGCGCTCAACCAGCTCCAGACGGTGCTGTACGCGCAGGACCTGTGGCAGGTGCAGCCGCGCCTCGCGTTCTCGTTCGGCGTGCGCTGGGCCATGCAGTCGAGCCCCCGCACGGTGCGCAACGCCGGACCGCGCGTGGGCGTCGCGTGGTCTCCTGACCGGAAGCAGAAGACGACGTTCCACCTGCGCAGCGGGCTGTTTTATGGCCCTGTAGACGCGGCGACGGTGATTACCGCCGAACGCCTGAACGGAACGATCCAGAGTCAGGCCCTGGTCTATAACCCCACCTACAACCCGGCAACCACTCAGCCCACCACCGGCATTGCCACCGTCACCACCCTGCGCGCTCCGCTGCCGTCGCTTTCGCAGACGCCCTCACTACAATCGCATTTCGGCGTGGAGCACGAGTTCCCCCGCCACTGGCACGCGCAGGGTAACTTTTACCTGATCCGCGCGTGGGACCTGCTGCGCACACGAAATATCAACTCGCCGCTGCCGGCGGCCGGCATCACCAGCCCCACCGCGGCGCGTCCGCTTCTGCCAAACCTCAACCTGCTCCAATACCAGCAGACCGGCCACTTGCAGGGCGACGTCATCTTCGCGGGCATCGACCAGCACAGCATGAAGTACCTGCAGCTTTTCGCCGGCTACATCCGCATGGACTTCCGCGGCAACGCCGACAACGACAACTTCGCCCCGCAGTCCAGCTACACCGACGCCGGCGAAACGGCCCGCCCCGTATGGCAGAACACGCACCACGCCATCGCCTTTGCGTCGACGACGCTGCCGCGCAAGGTCTCTCTTTCCGTGCAGTTCGATGCCGCCAGCGGCGCGCCCTACAACGTCACCACCGGCTTCGACAACAACGGCGACGGGAACTTCAACGACCGCCCTGTATACACGCCCGCAGCCGGTTCGCCGACCTACGGCACGCGCTTCGGCACGCTGGCACCGGTCGGCACCGGAGCTTCAATCGGCCGCAACGCCGGTACGCTGCCCTGGAACATCCATCTCGACGCCAACCTGAGCCGCACGTTTTCGCTGCCACATGCCGCTAACGTAGAAGCCGAAACGCTCGCGGTCAACCTCCGCTCCACTAACCTGCTGAACCACACAAACATTACCGCCGTGGACGGCGTTCTCGGCTCGCCCCTGTATTTCGGTCAGGGCATTGCCGCCGACCCCGGCCGTCGCCTCGAAGCCGGACTCCGCTGGAACTTCTAAAAACCCTCGCACCTCAGACCTCAAACCTTGCACCTGGATCGAACCCGCCGCCACCGAACTCAAAAGGAACCCACACATGAACCGAATTGCCGCCACATTTGCTGCCGCCGCCCTCGCCACGACCCTCACCCAGGGAGCGCTCGCCCAGCCTCCCGCCGCTGCCGTAACCTCCATCGCTCCGCCGACTTCCGGCCTGATCGCCAACTATCGCTACTGGCCCACGCAGTACGTCCAGTTTGTCGGCGCGGAGCTGCCCTACGCCATGATCGCGCTCGAAGCCGACACCACCGGCAAGAAGCCCCTGTATTACGTCACGCTCACAACCCGCGAAGGCAAACGCATCCACTACGGCAATGCGGACGTTCTGGTCGCGTCCGGAAAGGCTATGGGCGAGGAAGCTTACAAAACCGAGATTGCCGTCGACGGCGGCGACAAGCAAACGAACGGCGACATCACCACCGTGCGCTTCACGATGGCCGACGGCAAACCCGTGCAGTGGCGCTTCGTCCAGGGTTCCGACATCTCCGAGCAGGGCGCCGGCCTCACGCCGCTGGCGCTCCCGATGCCGATTTTCGCCTACCGAGAGCAGGCCGCCGTCGCCGGCGAAGGCACCGCGCTCGAGATCGGCGGCGTCGTCAGCACGGCCGATGTGTGGAAGGAGATCAGCCAGCCCCCGTACTTCATCGCGTACCACGGAGCGCTCTCGCAAAGCGCGCATACGCTCGCGTTTCTGCCTGGCAAGGAAACCTGGACGGTGACCTCCAGCCCCTCGGCCCTGACTGCGGGAGCCGCCTGGGAGCTTGACGGCGCGACTGGCGACCACCGCACGCTGCGGATCGAGAAGAGCGACGGCGCGCACTTCCTCATCTCCGGCACCGACCGCTTTCAGCCCTCCGTCCGCTTCGTACTCGACGCCACGCGCACTGCCGATGGATGGACAGTCGCGAGCGTCCGCTACGCTCCCCTGCGCGACGGCGACAAGCACTTCCTGACCCTGACCACGCCGCCCGCCGACGGCAAACCGGCCGAAATCGCGCTCACCCCCGGCAAGAAAAAGGCAATCGCGACCGGAACGCTCGCCGCTGCCGGCTCGGCGGCCGACCGCACCCTGACGCTCGACTTCGCAACACCTGCCTGGACCCGGGGCAAATCGATGTCGGAGCAGACGGTCTCGACGGCGACCACGGTCACCGTCATCGCGCATCCCGCTTCCGCAGTCAAATGACACGCGACGGTCTGATCTCGGAATGTGCAGGAGAACGGAGGGAAGCAGGCACGGAGGAATCTAACGACGGAGAGAGCAGGGGCCTTCAGGCCCTTGGCGGCGATCCCCCGGGGGAGGGCTCTAGCCCCGGGCTCTCCTTCAGATCGCCGCCGTTGTTCCCGGGCTGAAGGCCATTTTGTGTCTGCTCAAAATCAGGGGCCTGAAGGCCCCCTGCTTCCTCCCAAAGGCCAATGGCGTTCCCTTGTTCAGCTTCGTTTCGCAAACGCAAGTATCACATTCCACATACAACAAGCCAGCTCACCGCGAAAAGCCGCGATCCGGCTCCCCCTCTTTTGGGGGATGCCGCCGCCTTGCTTTTCCGCCCCGGCGAAGCCTAAGATTGGCGGGTTTGACCACCGACCGGCCTGGTCGAACGAGGCCCGAAAGATAGCTGGACCTCCCCTGCCCCGGACACGTCTAATTTGACGAGGGACAGATGCGATGGCTGGAGAATCACTGATACCCGCAACAGAAACGAGACTTGGCATGACCACGCAAACGCTCACACTTGAGCAGGAAACAAACCCCTGGGAAGCGCAGGCGGCGCGCTTTGATGAAGCCGCCCTACGATTGAACCTCGACGCCGGACTGACGAAGGTCCTGCGCATGCCCGCGCGCGAGATCATCGTGCACATCCCCGTAAGCATGGACGATGGCACCGTCGAAGTTTTCACCGGCTACCGCGTGCAGCACTCGGTGGCGCGCGGCCCCGGCAAGGGCGGTATCCGCTACGCTCCGGACGTGTCGCTGGATGAAGTGCGTGCGCTCGCAAGCTGGATGACCTGGAAATGCGCGGTGGTAAACATCCCGTTCGGCGGAGCCAAGGGCGGCGTAATCTGCAACCCCAAGAACATGAGCCAGGGCGAGTTGGAGCGCATGACGCGCCGCTACACCGCCTCGCTGATCGAATTCATCGGCCCGGAAAAAGACGTTCCCGCGCCGGACATGAACACCAACGAGCAGACCATGGCCTGGATTATGGACACCTACTCGATGCATATGGGCCAGACGATGACCTCGGTCGTTACGGGCAAGCCGGTCAACATCGGTGGCTCTCGCGGACGGCGTGAAGCGACGGGCCGCGGCGTCAGCATCGTGTGCGATGAGGCGCTCAAGTACCTTGGCATGACGGTGGAAGGCTGCCGCGTGATCGTGCAGGGCTTCGGCAACGTCGGCATGCATTCGGCCCACCTGCTTTGGGAAAAGGGTTACACCATCATCGGTATTGCCGAGTGGGACGGCGCGCTGTTCAACGCCGAAGGCTTGAACATCGGCAAGCTCGTGGAGTGGAAAACCGCCAACGGCACCATCCACGGCTTCCCGGGAGGCGAGGCCGTCGACAAGGCCGAACTTCTGGAGCGCGAGTGCGAAATCCTGGTGCCGGCGGCTACCGAGAACGTGATCACCAGCAAGAACGCCGAGCGCTTGCGCTGCAAAATCCTGTGCGAAGGCGCAAACGGACCGACAACCACGATTGCGGACGAAATCCTGTTCGATAAGAAGGTGTTCGTCATCCCGGACATCCTCGCCAACGCCGGCGGCGTCACCACCAGCTACTTTGAATGGGTGCAGGACCGCATGGGCTACTTTTGGACTGAATCCGAGGTCAACCAGCGTCTTGAGCGCATCATGGTCGACAGCTTCGCGGACGTCGTCCGCTACGCGACCGAGCATAAGGTGAACAATCGCATCGCGGCGTACATGCTGGCCATCGACCGGGTGGCGTACACGATCAAGCAGCGCGGCATCTACGCATAGCCGAGTGCGGGTAGGGCTCGGGCGAACGGCCGGAGAAGCACTTTCATTGTGCTTCAAACTACCCTTCGCCCCGAGTTTCGGCCCCGCACCCTCGCTTTATGTCAGAATGATCGTGTTCCTTTGTGAACGCCCGTGAACCTGCCAAACTCCATTACGTTGAGCCGCATCGCGAGCGTACCGCTGCTCATCTGGGCGCTTTCGCCCAAGTTTCCGGTGCATGGAGCGCATGGCGAGCAGGAGATTCTTGCCTCGGCCATCTTCATCATCGCCTCGATTACCGACGGCGTGGACGGCTACATCGCCCGCAAGCGCGGACAGATTACGACGTTAGGCATGTTGCTCGACCCGCTAGCCGACAAGCTGATGGTGACTGCCGCCTTCGTGCTGCTGGTCGCCTACACGCCGGATCTGATGAAGCCGTGGATCGCCGTTCTGGTGATCGGCCGCGAATTCCTGGTCAACGGCCTGCGCTCGATCGCCGCAAGCGAGGGCTTCACCATCGAGGCGAGCGACATCGGCAAACTGAAAACGGTGGTGCAGATCGTTAGCGTGGTGGCGGCCATCCTGGCGCACCGGTGGGATCACTGGGACATGGGCTGGTACCCGTTTCCGGTCCACCTGACCGCGATGATCGCGATCTACTGGATGGCGACGCTGTCGATTCTTTCCGCCGCAGACTATTTCCTGGGTTTTTGGAAGAAAATCGACCACGCTTCGGGGTCGCGGCGGCAGCGCAAGGTGCTTAGCCGGCGTAAAGCTCAGGTGGAAACCGTGCCTCCAACAGCTTGAAGAGGCGGACATGTGTCTGCAACGAAAGCCCGGCCTAGGTCGGGCTTTCGTTGGTAAAAAAGGGTTACGCTGCGTGGTTCTGCCTTTGCACAAAATGGTACGGCGGCCAGGGACCGGAAAGCTGCATCGCGCAGTCTTTCAGCTCCAGTGTCGCGGCCGAGTACTTGTTCTGATAGCGCGCGATCGTCTTTTTGTCGACCAGGTGCGCGATATCGAGCAGCATTTTGCCGGATTCCATGCGCTTGCAGGTGATTTCCTCGGCGATCGGCAGGAACATGCGGTGCATCTGCACGGAAAGCGCACGCGCACGCGACTGGCGCTCGCGCTGGCGGCTGGCGGACTCGCGCAGGCTCGTCAGGTAAGCGTGACCGGCGGGCGAAGCGGCCCGATTTTCGGTCGCGTTCTGCGGTGTCAGTACGTCGTCGACCAGTACCTTCAAGTGCATCTCCGCTTTGCCGCGCAGGCGTTCGACGTTGGCTAGAAAGTGTCTCTGGTTCGACCGCACAGAGCGGCGGAGCGCGTCGTCATCCTCAAACTTCGTCCCGAAACGAAACGGCAGAACGGTGGACTGCGCAAAGCAATCGGAGATGACACGGGCGTGGTCGCGAGCGGCTGATGCCCCTTCCGAGCCAGCCAGACGAGCGGCATCTTCGGGAAGATGCTCGGAAACGATTACCGCCAGGTCGGCGGCCGGAAACAGAAAGGTCTGGTTGCCGAAAAGGCCGGTGCAGTTGGGCAGCGGCATGGGGCGGCGGTGACGGGCAAGTTCAGGAAAGGCGTTCCGTTCTGCGATGCAGTAGGCATACCATGCCATGGTGTTCACTCCGATTTTGTGCGCTGGGGGTCTTTGGCCCCGTCTTGTAAGTGATTCTCAGATAAAGCCAAACGTGCGGGCCTCGAACGTGGAGCTACCTGGCGCGTGCTTGTTGAGTCGTGCACTGTACCGATGGCGAAACGGATACTATGCCTATGGCAATACGATTGGCAATGCCCCTCTTCGCCTGGTTTTACCAGCGGAAGGATTCACTCGGCAGGACCGGGCTGATAGACTGGGAAACGCACTGGCGATCGCCTCCACGCAGACCACGGAGCCTCGCCCAAACACCTGTTTCAAAGGACGGAAAACGACGTGGACAACACAACCAAGCGGGAACTGAATCAGCCGGACGCCTTCGCTTCCCTGAACAACAACGCAGTCGATTGGGCGAAGGGCAAGGGACGCTCCGCCATTACGGCCGCGGTCCTTTTGCTGGTGCTGGTCCTCGCCATCGTCGGCGGCTTCGCTATCTATAACCATCGCGCGGAGCAGGCAAAGGTCGCGTTCGGCAGCGCGATGCAGGCGTATCAGACTCCGGTGGCCACCCCCGGCCAGCAGATTCCCCCGGGAACCAAGACCTATAGCTCCACAAACGAGCGCGCCGCGGCGGCCAATGCGCTGTTCCTCAGCGTGGCGAACCAATACGGCATGACGCGTGACGGCAAAATTTCCCGCTACTTCGCCGGGCTCACCTACATGGAGGAAGGCCAGAACCAGTCTGCCGAAGACACCCTGAAGAAGGTAGCCGGCGACTGGAACGGTGACATTGCCGCTTTGGGCAAGCTGGCGCTCGCGCAGCTTTACCGCGAAACCGGACGCGACCCGCAGGCGGAAGCCGAGTACAAGGAACTTGCCGGCGGGAACGCGTCCACCGTTCCCCCGGGACTGGCGCAGATCAAACTGGCGGAAATGTACAGCTCCCAAGGCAAGGTCGACGATGCCAGGAAGATTTACGCGCAGGTGAAAGACAAGTACAAGGATGAAAAAGGCAAGCCCGACGCGATCGGGCAGCTTGCCGCCGATAAGCTGGACCCGAAAGCGGATGCAGGCCCCGGCCTGTAAGAGTCGCCGGTTCCGCTATTCATGAGCGTCGTCAAAAACGCGATGGGAGACGACCTGCTGCGACATGTCTCCGTCAAGCCCTTGATGATTCCGGATGGCGAGCGGCGTGCGCAGATCGGCGACCTGCGTCCAAAGGTCGGGTTTGCGCTTCGGGTCACGCGGCGGGGGCATCCACAACGGCAGATCGAGCCGCAGAAAATCGGCCAGGGCCTCTGCGTGAGGCTCGTACAACAACCGGAGCGCCGCCAGTCGCGCACGGGTGTCGTTCGAGGAGCAAAGTTGAAAGCCGGTCTTTGAAAGCACGCCGCACAGCTTGCTGAACTCCTCCTCCGGTAAGCGCGCCGGAGCACTTCTTCGGTAGGCCTCCTCTTTTGGCTCCAGCGTAAACACGTGTCCGAGGTCCACCAGCGCGTGGCGAGCGACCGCAAAGGTGAGCTGCGCCTGCCGAGTGCTTTCGCCTTCAATGGTCGTGATCAACAGCGCGCAGGTATCGAGCACGGCGGTGATCGACGACATCCAGGACTGGTTGTCATGCTGCGAACGGTAGTAGCAAAGGATTGGGTAGGAGATGTGCGACTCCAGGATTTCGCCGCACCAGCGCTCCCACTCAGCCAGAAGCTCGGTAAGAGCCGCCTGACCGCCATCGAAATTATGCCGGAGGAGCAGTTCCCCGGCAGTTGGGGGAGACCCGGCGCGGGAGTCGAGCAGCGCAATCACGACTTCGCGCTTCGAAAACGCGCCATACAGCACCGGTACGTAGCCGATCACCAGCGCCACAAAGCCGAGCCCCACCCCGGCCTCGAACACCAGCAGCGCCCGCGCCAGGTGGCTGTTGGGCGTCACATCGCCCAGACCCAACGTAAACAGTGTCGTCCCAGACACATACAGGCACTCGCGAAGGCGGCCCAGGGAGTTGACGGGGGGCATCGAGGTCGTGAACGGAGCGCCCAAACCGAAATAGATCAGACCGAACGCCGACATCAGCAGCACGGCCCACAGGCCGATCAGGATCAGCAACGCCAGCGGGCCATAGATGCTGAACGCCTGCTCCCGTGCCTTGCGCGGCAGGCGAGACGCGATGGTGGCCCAGGGCCGCCAGGTCACCATAAAGAACATGCGCGTAATGCGCAGCCGACCGCTGGGACGACGCGGCAGAATGATGGTCTGAAAGGCGTCCAGCAGAACAATCAGGAAGAAGACGGTGCCGAACAGGAACGCCAGTGCGTGAGTCATCGGCGGGGTCATGGAACTTACTGTACTCTGCCGCTGCAATGTCGTTGCGGCCGCCGTAAGCGGAATGTTTCCCCATTCCGATATCGTTTCGAAGTTTTGCGCCTGTGGGTCCGCTCATGGTACTGTGTTGTGCGTTACGCTATCCCTAACAACTCTGCTGGTCCGGGCCGTTCTTAAAAAAGCTTGCTTCCTTTCGCCTTGAGACTGGTCCAATGATGCGAGGACTTATGGGCAAACGTGTTTTGATCGTCGACGACGACAAGCTGGTAGCGGATACGCTGAGTCTGGTGTTTAAGGCCAACGGGTTCGACACGGAAACGCGGTATTCCGCCGCGGACGGCCTTGTCTGCGCGCTCGATTACGATCCTGAGTTGACCGTGCTCGACATTACGATGCCTGAACGCACAGGCCTTGAGCTCGCCGAAGACCTCAACCGGCAAGTGCCCGGCTGCAAAATTCTCATGCTGACCGCCTACTTCAGCAACGTGGCCAAGGCCAACGAGCAGGCCTCGCGGCTCAGGAAGCCGATCAATGTGATGAGCAAGCCGTGCCGGCCGGAAGAGTTGCTGCGCGAAGCGTCGCACCTGCTGCTGACAGCGTAGGCACGCAGGCCGCACCGGCAGGTTCCCTACACGATTCAGTACATTCCCCATTCAGTACACTTTGTAGATGGCAGGCAAGACAGGATCGGCAGAAGACGTTCCGTCGTCGACGGACATGTTTCTGAGACGCAAAACCGTTTCGGGCTCGAAAGCCAGAAGAACCGCGCGTGCTCCGATGCCGGGGCTTTTCGACGCGCTCCCGCCTGAGCCGTCGTCGCCGCCGCTTCCCGCGACGCCGACGTTAGCTGTTCCCGCACAGGGACCCGACCCGGTATCGATGCCCAGGGTGTCCGCGACACCGGTCGCCCATGCCCCCGCTGCCGCGCCGCAAGAGCCGGAGCTTCCGGTGCGCGAGCCAGGCAAGGTTTGGACGGTAGGCGAACTGGTGCGCGAAGTGCGCGGAGTAGTGGAAACCCGCTATCGGCGGGTGACCGTGGAGGGGGAAATCTCCAACTGGCGGCCTGCCGGCAGCGGCCACTGCTACTTCACACTCAAAGACGGAGCCGCCCAGCTTTCGGCGGTGCTGTTTCGCCGCGAAGCCGGGTTGCTGCGCTTCCGGCCGAAGGACGGCGACGCCGTCCGCCTGCGCGGGCAGGTGAGCGTGTACGAAAGCCGCGGCCAAATGCAGATGATCGCCGAGTCGCTTGAGCTTGCCGGGCTGGGCGCGCAACTGGCGGCCGTCCAGGAGTTGAAAGCGCGTTTGAAGCGGGAAGGTGTCTTCGTGAACAGCCGCCCGCTGCCGGCGTTTCCGCGCTGCATCGGCGTCGTCACCAGCCTGCAGGGGGCGGCGCTGCGCGACATCGTGAAGGTCTGCAAACGGCGGCACGCGGCGGTCAATCTGCTGGTGTATCCCGCGTCCGTGCAGGGCTCGCGTTGCGCGGTGGACGTGGCGGCCGGGGTGCGCTGGTTCAGTCAGCGCAGCGCGGCAGGTAGCGGGCCCGGCTCGGTGGACGTAGTGCTGGTGGCTCGCGGCGGCGGCAGTTGGGAAGACCTCCATGGCTTCGACGATGAACGGATCGCCCGCGCCATCGCCGCCTGCAGCGTGCCCGTGATCGCCGGTATCGGCCACGCGACCGACACCACGATCGCCGACGCGGCCGCCGATTTGTGCGCACCGACACCTTCCGCCGCCGCGGAGCTCCTGACCGCCGCACAGCACGGCGTCGAGTTGCGGGTGGAACGGCTGGCGGAACGGCTGGTGCGCGCCGGGCGTTATGAGGTGCTGCACGCTCGGCAGCGGGTGTCCGCCCTGAGCGCGGAAGGAGCGCTGCGCCGCGTGCGCGATGGGCTGCGCCGCCGTGAACAACGTCTCGACGAGCTCCTGTTCCGTCTGCAAACGGTGCAGAACAGGCTGCGGGCGACCCGCTCGGCGCACCTCCAAGCTCTCGACGCCAGACTTCGTCGGCAGGATGTGAAGTGGCAGGTGGCGGAAACCGGGCGACGGCTCCACGCGCTGGATGACAGGCTCCGGCGGTCGGCTGCCAGCCTGGTGGGGCAGCGCGGCGACCGCGTCGCGCGGCTGTCTGCGCGCGCCGAGGCGCTGAGCCCGCTGAGCGTTCTCGAGCGCGGCTATGCCCTGGTGTTCGGCCCCGACGGGCGGCTGTTGCGCTCGCCGCAGAGCGTTGCTTCCGGCGCGGAAATCGTCGCGCGCCTGGCGGAGGGGTCATTGCGAGCGGTCGTGGCCGGGCCGGAATAGCCCGATTCACCCTGCACAACCCATTTCCGGTGCGTTGCGGCTATGCTGGTTGAGGCGCGCGCACCCCACCGGGCGCAGCGGCGCTTCGGGGAGGATGTAGAGTACATGCGCAAGATGTTTGGGACCGACGGCATACGGGCCGTTGCCGGTGAAACACCTCTCGACAAACGCACCATCTACGCCGTCGGGCAGGCGCTTGCGCAATCGCTCGGCAACAAGGCACGCGTGCTGATGGGCATGGACACGCGCGAAAGCGGGCCGTGGATCGCCGCGACGCTGGCCGCCGGTTTACGAGCCGGAGGTGCGGAGGTGGAAAGTGCCGGGATCATCACGACGCCGGCGGTCGCGTATCTTGCTCGCAAACATGGTTTCAGCGCGGGCGTGGTCATTTCCGCCTCGCATAACCCGTGGCAGGACAACGGCATCAAGATCTTCGGAGGCAACGGCTTTAAGCTGCCGGACGATGTCGAGTTGGACATGGAACAGCGGATCGAGGCGGTGCTGCAGTCGCAAGGAACGGAAGGCGCCGACGGCAATGGCGAGTACGAACCTGTCGCGGTGACCGATTCTTATGCGGCGGAGTACATCCGCTTTCTGCTTGCTGCGGTTCCCGATGTGTCGCTCGACAACCGGACCGTTGTCATCGACTGCGCAAACGGTGCCGCAAGCGTTCTGGCACCGGAGCTCTTTGCCGGGCTGAAGGGCACGGTCGCGGTCACCCACGCCGCACCGAACGGCCGCAACATCAACGCGAACTGCGGTGCGTTGCACCCGGAGATCGTGGCAGACGAAGTTAAAACGCATGGCGCCTCCATGGGGTTCACCTTTGACGGCGACGCCGACCGCGCGCTGTTTGCCGACGAGCACGGCCACGTTGTGAACGGTGATGCGGTAATGCTGGCCTGCGCCCGCGACCTGCAGGCGCGGGGCCTGCTGCATGCCGACACCGTCGTCGCCACCACGATGTCCAACATGGGCCTCGAAGCGGCGTTCGGACGGTCGGGCATCCGCATGTTGCGCGCTCCTGTGGGCGACAAGTACGTGCTTGAGGAAATGAACAAATCGGGAGCCTCGCTGGGCGGCGAGCAGTCCGGTCACATTCTCTTTCCGGCCCTGGCCACGACGGGCGACGGGCTGCTGACGGCGCTGGTTGTGCTCGATGTGGTGCATCGCAGCGGCAAAACGCTGGGGCAACTGATCGCCGACCTGCAGAACTACCCGCAGGTGATCCTGAACGTCAAGGTGCGGGAAAAGAAGCCGCTCGATGGAATACCGGCGGTGGCGGCGGCGATCCGCGCGGCGGAAGACGAGCTTCGCAATACTGGCCGCGTGGTAATCCGCTATTCCGGTACCGAGGCGCTGGCTCGCGTCATGATTGAAGCCGAAAGCGAGTCGGCCATGCGGCACCA
This sequence comes from uncultured Granulicella sp., assembly GCA_937871785.1. Classification (GTDB taxonomy): domain Bacteria; phylum Acidobacteriota; class Terriglobia; order Terriglobales; family Acidobacteriaceae; genus Granulicella. Next base: position 40,893 of record CALMON010000047.1, on the reverse strand, counting down.
CGCTGAGGCGATCGCGAGCGCGATTCGGCAGGAAATCGGCCTGTAAGCCTTCGCGCGGCTACCTGCGCAGTCGCCGCGCGATGGCTACGCCTACAGTGCCTACCCCGGCCAGCACGGCCGTTGGGCACTCCGGCGAGTTGGTGCAGGGGGTACACGTATTATCACAGCCGCCCTGCGCCCGGGCTGCGCCAACGCTGGAAAGAACCACAATAAGTGCTAAAGCAAATCGTGTCTTCAATGGAGGCCCTCGGCCGTGGAGTGCGGTGCTGACTTTATTCTACGAGCACCGGAAGCTCCCCGTGCAAACTGTGCGTTCCTAAGGGCATCGGACAACCATTGCACCTGGCAGGGAGACATAGCATGCAGCCCACTCAAGATCACGCAGATATTCGTCGTTGGGCTGCGAAGCACAACGCAAAACCTGCCGAGATCTCCCCATTCACGTTTGACAGCGAGCCCGCTGTATTGCGCTTTTTTTTCGGAGATCTACCAGCCAATCAGCCGGAAATCCGAGAAATCTCCTGGGAAAATTTCTTCGCGCAGTTCGACCTTATGGGACTGTCGCTTGCCCACTCCGGCGACAGCCAGTACGAACTTGTTTACGTGGAAAAGAAGGACCGGCGAGAGAAAATCGCTTCCTAGCTTGGCCAGCGTCAGTGTTCCATTTGCATCTGGGTCCAGCCTGCGCTGCCCGCTTGCCCGTTCGGGTTGTAAGAGGCGGAATCGGTCAGGATGTATTCGCTGTTATTGCCCGTCGTCGACGCCCACACATGGTCGTAGCCGCTTGACATCTGCACGCGCTGCCCGCTGGAAGGGTCTTTGTAGATAGCCTGGTCGCCCATGTACAAGGCAAACTGCTGAGAGCTGTGGTCGAGCGCGGCCGACCGATTGGCCGCCACGTTTGACATGACCTGGCTGCGGTACTGCTGTACCCCACTGCGGATCTGCTGTTGCTGCTGCGCCGCACGCGCGTTGTCCTGCGCCATGTTGGCCTGGATGCGCGCGACTTCCTGCTCCGCCCCGTTGATCTTGCTGAAGATCGCGGCCACATAGCCTTCGCCCTGCTGCGTCCAGTCGGGGTCTACCGCCACAGACGCCAGCACCGTGTTCAGCAGCTTGTCGTTCTGGTCGAGCTGCCCTGCCGGCGCGAACTCAATCGCCAGCAGAGGGTAGTCCGAGATGATCACCTGTCCGCCGCCGGGTGCGGGGCTGGTACGCTCCGTCTTCATGGCCACGACCCACGCCTCAAACGACCGGCCATTCGCGCTGTAGGTCACGCGCAAGCGGCCTGCCTCCGCCGTCATGTGCCCGTTGCCGGCGAGGTGTTGATTGGCACCGGCGACGATCTGCGGCAACTGCGCGCTCAGGTCCGGCACCGGTTGCATGTCGCCGACGATCTGGGTTCCCGTCATGATCTTGGGGGCGTCCTCATGCAAGCCGGCGCTCAATGACTTCGGCTGCTCGAGAATGCATTGCGACGTCTTCCACTGCTGGTTGAAGGCTCGCTTCTGCTGCAGAACGGCCTGGTTAGTCGACCACATCTTTGCGGCTGCGGGGAGCACCAGAATGCCGACGGAGCCGTCCGCACTTTGCGCCTTCAGCACGAAGCGGCTGGAAGTATTGTTGCAGTCGATCCGACCGAAATTGGGCCCGGGCTGCGGCTGCATCGTCCACCCTTCCGGCAGAAGCATGCTCATCATCTTCACGGTGCGGGTCTGGTTGGTGCGCCAGTCGGTGAGCGGAGCGCTTTGTTCCACGCGCCGCAGCTTCCAACTGTGTCCGTCGGCACCGACGCTGCGGGTATTCTGTGGGGCAGCGCCGGCTTCCGCATGGCGGCCGCCGCTGAGGGCGGCAACCTTCTGCTGATACTCGTCGTCGGTCAGCACGCCGCTGTCATGCGCCTGCTTGAGCGCGGCCAGTTTCGCCTGCATCGAAGATCCCCCGGGCGAGCGCTGCGCCTGCGCCGGAACGACGAGGTTCGCGGATGCCATGACGACACAGCCGCCCAGCAACACGCGGGCAAGCCGGAAGCGAGTGAACGGGGAGCGAGTGAGAAGCAGGTTCATGACGACAATCTCCATGGCAAACATGCCGACGCGGAGCAGGTGCCCTTCCACGAGTCTCTCGCGGAGATGCTTGCGCGCACCCACAACCGTCTGGCAAGGACGCGTCGAACCGGAGCGGACCGTGTCACCGGGTCCGATCTTTTCGTCCCCCGTAGCGGACCGCCTCCAGCCCCCACGCGGAACAACGCCTTCCGGATTTGGCCAAGCGATATCAAAATAGCTATCTTTCGTGTCATTGCCGACCTTTCTGCGACCGCTGAGGATGGTCCTACTGAATCGCTTCGTAATCGGGACGTGTAACAGCGGCCTGGTTCTTCAACGTTCCGAACGTCCATGAGCCCTCGCATGTCGCCTTTCGAAGATATCCTTTCCCCATCACCCGCTGCGCCCGCTTTGGCCCTGTCGGAGATCATCTCCGCGCTTTCCTTCGCGCTCGACCTTACGGAAGGGGCCGTTCCCGGTCACGCGCTTCGCTGTTGCCTGCTTGGCATGAGAATCGCGAAAGCGATGAACGTCGATCGCGAACTGCTGGTGCCCTTGTACTACGCCCTGCAGCTGAAAGATATCGGCTGCTCCAGCAACGCGTCGCGTATGACGCAGCTTGTGGGTGGAGACGACCGCGCCACCAAGTCCGTCGCCAAACTCGCCGACTGGACGCGGGTGTTTCGCATCGATACCCGAACCCTGCGGACGCTGTGGCGACATGTGCTGCCCTCGCAAAAACGCCGGCAGCGCCTGCGCCGCCTGCTGCTGCTGGGGCTGCGGCAGACCCGCAACAATCGCGAGATGATCGGGCTGCGCTGCGAGCGCGGCAGCGCCATCGTCCGCAAGCTGGAGCTTGGCGAACGCGCCGCCGAAGCCGTGCACCGGCTGGACGAGCACTGGGATGGCAGCGGCTACCCAAGCGGCTTGCGCGGTGAAGCGATCCCCCTGCTTTCGCGCCTGTGCACCGTGGCGCAGCACCTCGACTGCTTTGCGATGGCAGACGGCGTGGATACCGCGCTCAACGTGCTGCGCAAACGGAGCGGCACCTGGTTTGACCCCGCGATCGTCCGCGCCGCCGCCGCGCTGCACCACGATGGCAAGCTGTGGACCTACTGCCGTCCTGAGTGCCCCGTCGAGGTCACCCGGAGAGCCGTGGTCGATCTTGACCCTGGCCGGTCTAGGGAGCTTGCCGAAACGGCGCTCACCGAATCCCGCATCGACACTATCTGCGAAGCGTTTGCCGATGTGGTCGACGCGAAGTCGCCGTTCACTTACCGGCACTCCTTGGGGGTGGCGGAGGTGGCCGAAGCGATTGCCCGCGAGCTCGGCCTCACCGCCGACCGCATCCTGCTTGTTCGCCGAGCGGCGCTGCTGCACGACCTCGGGAAGCTGGGCGTTCCGAACACGATTCTCGACAAGAACGGGGCTCTCACCGCCGGCGAACGCGGCGTCGTGCAGGAGCACCCTTTTCTGACGCGCACCATTCTCGAGCGCATCACATCGTTCGAGGAGCTGGCCGTCATCGCCGGCGAGCACCACGAAAAGCTGGACGGCAGCGGCTATCCTTCGGGTCTCGCGGCGGCGGCGCTGCGGCTGGAGTCGCGCATCATCGGCGTGGCGGACTGCTTTGCCGCGCTTGCCGAAGACCGCCCCTACCGTAAGGCAGCTCCTGTTGCCGACATTCTGACTGAGCTGCGCCGCGAGGTTCCGGGAAGGCTCGATGAGGTGTGCTTTGAGGCTTTGATCACGGTCACTACGCTCTGGAACGGCACCAAACCCAAGAGCCTTACCGCCGTAAGAGTCGATGACCTTTGCTATATCCGGCCGCGGCCGCACGGCAGCCAACGACATCGTGTACGTATAGCATAAACAGCGTGCTGTACGTGGCATTGCCTTGCGGGTTCTGTCTGCCGGAAGGAGCAGGGCCTGAAGGGCCGCTCCCTCCAAAAGCAAGATGACTCCTTACGCAAAGAGCAACGCACACCCCGCCGATCCTCGCTTTCTACTTGATATCCCGCCAGTTGTCGCCGATGCCGACATCCGCGACGATGGGAATGCTGAACGTCGCGGCTGACTCCATCTCCCGCTTCACCAGTTCCTGCATCTCATCCGCTTCTTCCGGTACAACGTCGAACAAAAGTTCATCGTGCACCTGCAGCGTCATAAGGGAGCGCAAGCCGCGTTGCTGCATGGCGGCGTCGATGCGCAGCATGGCAATCTTGATCAGGTCGGCGGCGGTGCCCTGCAACGGTGTGTTGACGGCCGTGCGCTCGGCGAAGCCGCGCTGGTTCGGGTTGCGGGAGTGGATGTCGGGAATGGGCCGCACGCGTCCGAAGGCCGTGCGCACCGACTGCGTTCGGCGGGTTTCTTCGAGCGTGCGCTCAATAAAGGTCTTGATGCCCTTGTAGCGATCGTAATAGCGCTCGATGTAGGCGCGCGCGGTCTTCTGGTCGATGCCCAACTGCACCGAAAGACCGAACGGCGAGATGCCGTACACGATGCCGAAGTTTACCGCCTTGGCCCGCGCGCGGGTTTCCTTGTCCATCGTCGCCGCGTCGACTTCGAACACCTCCGCCGCGGTCAGCGTGTGGATGTCCTTGCCGGTGCGGTACGCGTCGAGCAACAGGGGGTCCTGCGAAAAGTGGGCCATCAGCCGCAGCTCAATTTGCGAGTAATCCGCCGACATCAACACGTTGCGCTTGCCGTCGGGGCCCAGCCCGGCAATGAAGGCCTTGCGGATTTCTCGCCCGACCGCCGTGCGGATGGGGATGTTCTGCAGGTTGGGGTTCGTGGACGAGAGCCTTCCCGTCGACGTGCCCACCTGATTGAAGGTCGTGTGGATGCGACCTGCCGAGTCGGCCAGTTGGGGAAGAGCGTCGAGATACGTTCCCTTGAGCTTTAACAACTGGCGGTATTCCAGCACCAGCGCAGGCACTTCGTGGTGCGCCGCAAGGTCCTCCAGAATGTCCTGCGCCGTCGAGATGATTTTGCCCTTGCCATACTTCAGCGGCTTGGGCAGATCCATTTTGTTGAACAGGATATCGCCAAGCTGCTTGGGCGAGCCGATGTTGAAGCGATGCCCGGAGCTCGCGTACACCTTCTCGGCGAGGTCGTCGATGGTGACGGCAAGCCGAGACGACATGTCGCGCAAGAACGCCGGATCGACGGCAACGCCATTCTGCTCCATACGCAGCAGGATGGTGGTGAGCGGCAGGTCGAGATGCTCGTACACGTCGTTGAGGGAGCTTTGCTCGTTGAGCGAAGAAGCAGCCAGGGCGTCGGGAAGCGTGGCGACCGCCTTCGCTTTGGACGCGCGCGGCTTCTTTGTCTGACCACTGGCCGGCGGCATCTGATCGGCAAACAGCATTTCCGTGCTGATAGCGCCGCCAAGCGCGGGATCGTCCTTCGGGATGTTGTGACTCACGACAGCGGCCTCCGCGAGTTGCTCGGTCAGCGCTGGAGCGAGTCTCGCCACGGCAGCGGCGGCTTCCGGCAGGCGCAACGGATCGTTCGGGTTTTCCTTGGTCGGCTGGTGCGTCATCGCGAAACTTGTCGTCCGCGCGGCGATGTCGATGAGCGAGTGCGACCCGTGCGTCGGGTTCAGCAGATAGCTTTCGAGCATCACGTCGGTGACCGTGCCGGCAAGCGCAAGGCCATGCGGCTGCAGGGCACGCAGAATAGCCTTGTAGTCATGCACGCGCTTCGGTAGCGACGCATCCGCCAGCGCTTCTTTGAGCCCCGGCGTGTCGAGCCCAACTTCCATTGCGTGGGCCGCCGTCACCGCGAGCCCGAATTTGCACGCAAGATCGGGCAGAGGCTCGGACATCGTCGACGGTGCGCTGGCCTCAGGCTCAGGTGCATCGAAGAGCGACATCGTCGTCGGTGCGGAAGGCTCCGGCTCTACCTCGGCGAGTCCGTCCGCGGCATCAGGATCGACCGCCTCGCCGGCAACCTCTTCGCTTAACGCCTGGGCGTTCGCGATCAAAGCCAGCGACAGCCCGGCAGCCGCGCCGTCGGTGACCGCGCGCGCCTGTGCGAGCAGCTCGGCTAAATCCTCCGCCGTGGCTTTGACGTTATACGTCGTCTTGACGGCCTCGACGTCCGGTGCAAGCTCCTTCAACAGCGTCGTGAACTCGAGTTCCGTGAACAAGGCGCGGCAGGCGGCGTTGTCGACCGGCTGCGTCCGCATGGCGTCGAGGTCGGCTTCGATCGGCACCGCCGTGTGGATCGTGACCAGCTCTTTCGAGAGCAGAATGTTGTCGCGATTGTTCAGCAGCGACTCGCGATAGGTTTTTTTCTTCACCTGCTCCGCGCCGTCGAGCGCGCCTTCCACCGTGCCGAAGGCCTGGATAATTTCGACCGACCCTTTGTCGCCGATGCCGGGTGCGCCGGGGATGTTGTCGACCGAGTCGCCGCGCAACGCCATCACGTCGATCACGCGCTCCGGCGGCACGCCCAGCACCTCCACCACCTTTGCGGGGTCGAGGATCAGGTTGTCCTTGGTCGGGTTCAGGATGCTGACCGACTCGTTGACCAACTGCATCATGTCCTTGTCCGGCGAAACCACATAGACGTGGTGCCCAAGCGCGGCAAGCTGGCAGCTCAGGGTGCCGATCACATCGTCGGCCTCATAGCCTTCGTAGTACACGATCGGGATGCGAAACGCTTCCAGCGCGCGCCGGATGTAGGGCTGCTGCTGGATCAGGTCAGGGGGCGTTTCCGCACGGTTGGCCTTGTAGCCGCCGTGCTCGATCGTTTCAAACTCCTGGGTTTTGATGTTGAACTTCTGCACGTCCTTCAACTGCTTGGCAAGCTCGTTGCGGTGCACGGGAGCGCCCACGTCATAGACCGCCGCCAGGTATTCCGGCTTGAAGTCTTCACGCAGCTTGTTGATCATGTTGACGAACACATAGGTTGCGGCCGTGGGGATGCCGTTGCGCGTGGTCATGGGCCGCGAGCGCTGCATGGCATGGTACGCACGAAAGATGAAGGCCATCGTGTCGAGCAGGTAAATCGGCGATTTGGCGTCTTTGGGCATAAGCGTCTCGTGCGGATAGGATGCGGTGCGGCGGGTTAGGAGTACGAATTGCAAAGGCTGGCGGATCAGAGGATCAGCATACAGTCGCCGTAGCTGAAAAACCGATAGCGCGCGGCGACCGCGTGTGCGTAGGCGGCGCGTGTCGCCGCCGTTCCCGCGAAAGCGCTGACCAGCATCAGCAACGTGGAGTCGGGCAGGTGAAAGTTCGTCAGGAGGCCGCTCACCAGCTTGAAGTGATCGTTGAGACCGGGAGACAGGAAGAGGCTTGTCGATCCGCTGTGCGCAGCCAAAGCGGTGCCGGTGCGCTCGGCCTCGCGAGCGATGTGCTCCAGCGTGCGCGTGGCAGTGGTGCCGACCGCGATGATGCGGCGGCCTTCGCATTGCGCGCGCTGCAGGGCCTCCGCCGTCGGCGCAGGCAGCGTATAGCGTTCGGCATGGAGACGGATTTCTTCGGTACGCTCGACGCGCACGGGCTGAAACGTGCCGAGCCCCACATGCAGCGTCAGCGTGGCGAGTTCCACGCCGCGGGCGCGTATCTGTGTAAGAATCTGCGGCGTGAAATGGAGGCCCGCCGTGGGTGCGGCGGCGCTTCCGCGCTCGGCGGAGTAGACGGTCTGGTAGCGCTCTCGATCTTCCGCTGTGTTGGGGGCCTGCCTGTCGCGACGGATGTACGGCGGCAGCGGCAGGTGGCCGATGCGGTCAAGCGTCGCGTAAAAATCCGCGACAGGAGCAAAACGCAGTGTTCGCTCCCCGAAATCGCCCGCAGCCACGACGGTCGCGGCAAGCGACGCGTCGGCATCACCGAAGTACAGCGTTTCGCCAGGCTGGACCTTCTTCGCCGGCTTTACCAGAGCCGTCCAGTCGTTATGACCTTCGGGATGGCTCTGCGGCTGCGTGAGCAGCACCTCGACGTGGCCTGAAGGAGCCGGCGAGTTGCCCTGCGTCGTCAGTCCGCCACGCGTCGCAAACAGCCGCGCGGGCAACACGCGCGAGTCGTTCAGCACCAGCAGGTCGCCGGGCTGTAAGAGCCGGGGCAGCTCCGCGAAGGTGTGGTCGGCAAGAGCGCCTGTGCTTCGCTCGAGTGTCAACATGCGGCTCGACCCGCGCACCACAGGCGGCTGCTGCGCGATGAGCTCCGAAGGCAGATCGAAATGGAAGTCGGACACCAGCATCCACTCCATTGTAGAAGTTGGGAGGGTCGGGATCGTTTCGGTTTGAGCGGTCAGTTCTGAGTCGGGCGGGCCATCGCGACCGACTGGTCGAGCGCCGCCTGCAGCTCCGGCGATGTGGGCGCCACATGCGCGGGCCAGGAGAACGTGACGGTCGCGAACGGCTTCGGAAGAAGAAAGCCGTCCCACGAACGCAACTGCCAGGCCGAGCTCGGCTCTGCGTGGAAAGCGCCCAGCCAGCTTGCGCCGGTAAGTGCGGCGAGATGCACGGGGCCAGCCTTGGCGACGCGCGCCGGGCCCCGGGGGCCATCGGCCGTAAAGGCGCAGATGTGCCCTGCCGCGTAAGCCTGCGCCAGCCCTCGCAGCGCAAGCGGGCCGCCACGGTTGCTGGACCCGCGTACCGCCACAAATCCGAGACGCTCCACCGTTCGCGCGATCAGCTCGCCATCGAACGAACGCGAAATCAGGATGGCGATGCCCTTGCCGCGAAAGCGGTGCGCCGCCATCAGCAGCGCGCAGTGCCAGAAGGCAAAAATCGTGGGGCCCGGCACCGTGATGCCGATGGGAGTTCCCGTAGCCTGAACATCGCGGTAGCGAAGAGTTGCGCCCAAAAGACGGATCAAGATGGCCGCCGAGGGAGGCACCCATCTCAACAGCAGCGTCTGCTTGCGCGTCAGAGGAGTCACGCCCCAAAACGATTTCTGCGTGTGTCCACGGTTCGTAGCCACCGTCTTAGTAGCTGGCTTCCTGCGACGGCTCGTCGCCGAGCAGGTCGCGCCCACAACTGCGGCAGCCACCCTTATGAGACATGTGGGCGGGGCAGATGTGGAAGCTCAGAACTTCAAGCAAGCGTGCCTCCCTTAGCTGTACTTCAGCCACCGCATGATCTCCGGCAGATTCGGCTTTTTGCCGTACATCAGGATGCCAACGCGATAAATACGCGCCGAAACCCACAGGATCGCGGCAATCGTGACTGCCATCAGCACGAACGAGAGGCCGATTTCCCAAGACTGCACATGCGTCAGCGAGACGCGAAAATTCATCAGCAAGGGGCTGCAAAATGGCACCAGCGAGGCCACTCGCGAGAGCGTTGAATCCGGGGCGCGGATGATCTGCGGCAGCAGCAACATGCAGCATGCCAACGGGATCACAAGAAACATGTTGAGTTGTTGCAGCTCCTGCTCGGAGTTCGTCATCGCGCCGAGCGCCGCAGCGACTGAAGAGTACAACAAGAAGCCAAACACAAAATACAGCAGAAAGAAGATGATCTGCGTTGCTGAGATAAGCACATGCCCGGCACCGACTACCGATGCCGCCACTCCGGTGCTCGAAAGCAGCGCGGCCGCGGCCATCCAGATGCCCACCTGCGTAAGCCCTACCGCACCCACTCCCAGGATTTTCCCGGCAAGCAGCTCATCGGGCTTGATGGTCGCCAACAGCACCTCGAACACGCGGCTCGTTTTTTCTTCGATGATCGATCGCGCGGTGTTCATGCCGTAAAGCATGATGACCATGTACATAAGAAAAAACATGACGTACGCGGCGCCGAACGCGGCCAGGGTCGAACCGGACTCGCTCGTGTCGATATCGACCGGAAGCGTGAGGCTGTCGATCTCCGAACCCGCCAGACCGCGGGTCGAGAGGCTCTCCCGCATCAGCACGGAGGAGACGGATTTTTCCAGCGTGCCGCGCGTCGAAATGTCTCCAGCCGAGCGTGCCTTATAGCTGAAGGTGGGACGCGCGGCGACTGCGCCGGCGGGGGCAGCCGTCACCCACAGGTAGCCGGCAAGGCTTGATTTCTTGTCCGTCAGTTCCTGGTCAAGCCTCGCCCGGGTTTCGGGTGAAGGCGTTTCGAGATCGACCTGCATGTTGCTGTCTTTGCCGGATTGCAAGGTATGCTGCAGGTCGGTCGCGAAGCGGCTGTCGCTGCTTACGACCGCAATGTGCGACGACGTTTTGGCACGGCTGGCGAAGTATCCGCCGCCGCCAACAAGGCCGGCCATCAGAACCGGAATCAGCACGGTCGCGATCATGAAGCCCTTGGTCCGCACGCGTTCCAGGTACTCGCGCCGGGCGATCAGCAGGATGTTATGCACTGACTTTGCCTCCAAACTCCGCATCGCCAAAGCTCGCGCGAACGCGTTCAATAAAAATTTCTTCAAGCGTCGGTTCCATCACCTCAAAGCGGCTTACGAGTACACCGGCATTGATCGCGGCCGCAAGAATCGCCTGCGCTGCCGCGGGGTCCGCAAGCCGTAGCTCGGCAATGCCGGAATAGTTCTTCGCCTCGGCGATGCCGGGGTGTTGTAAAAACGCATCCGGGCCGGTGAAAACCATCTGCACGCGGTTGCGCGGATACTGCGCCTTCACGTCGCGCATCGACCCCGAAAGCACCAGTTTTCCCCGGGAAATCAAAGCGATCGCGTCGCACAGCTTTTCCACCTGATCCATGCGGTGCGTGCTGAACAGGATCGCCTTGCCTTGCTTGCGCAAATCCAGCAGCGTGTTCATCAGCAGCTCGGCGTTTACCGGGTCCAGCCCGGAAAACGGCTCATCCATGATGATCAGGTCCGGCTCATGCAGCAGCGCCGCGATGAACTGAATCTTCTGCTGCATGCCCTTTGAAAGCTCTTCGGTTTTCTTGTCGATCGCATCCGCAATCTCCATTCGATCGCACCAGCTCAACGACCGTTTGCGCGCCGTCGCCTCATCGAGTCCATGCAACTGCCCGAGAAACACAAGCTGGTCGATGACCTTCATCTTCTTGTACAGGCCGCGCTCTTCCGGCAGGTAGCCCACGCGGTGCAGCGCCCTGCGGTCAAAGGCCTGGTCAAACAACTGCACCGTTCCAGAATCCGGTACGGTCATGCCGATCATCATGCGAATCGACGTCGTCTTGCCCGACCCGTTCGGGCCAAGCAGCCCAAACATCGTTCCAGGCTCGATTTTTAGAGAGAGACCTTCAACGGCGACCTTGGTGTCGTACACCTTGCGAATGGTCTCAAGCTGAACGATAGACATGAGGCTAGTTTAGCGCAGGCGACCAAAGGGAATCTCCTTGGCGTCGGCGGCTGAGTTGGGCCGGGCTGCAATCGTTCCCTGTCCTGCGCCATCCTGCTTTAAGGCCTACTCCGTCCCGATGACGGCTGTAGAGTTACGTGAGGCTGCCGCCTCCTCCCCTAAACGAGGACGATGGGAGCGATTGGTAAAGCGATCTTTCAAGCGCAGAAACGGTAACTCGAAATAACGAAAGCTGAGCCAGGCGGCTGCGACGGAAAGCGCCAGGGAGGCTCCAGCCGAAGCGAGGAGCGCAAAGAGCTTCGGTCGATGCTCCGCAAGCAGATGCACCCGCAGCGGCTGGCCAACCGCAGCGCCAAGGGTGTAGTGGAACATGTACAGCCCGTAACTGTAGCGTCCAAAAAAACGCAAAACAGCATTTCCAAACACGTTCTGTACCAGCGATTTTGGCCGCAGGCAGCACAGCAGCAGCCCGCTGAACGTGAAGGCCAGTAGAGTGGGTAGAACGACGGAGACAAAGGGCTTGCCTTCCCAGTCGAGAGTGCCTTGCGTAAAAAGAATGGCTGCCAGCCCAAGGCAGCCAACGCCCAGCACTGCCGGTCCGGCAGACAGGAAGCGCGCCCGCCAGCGAACGCTGCGGTACACCATGGCCAGCAGCGCCCCGGCAAGCAGACCGTCCAGACAGGAAGGCGTCCACCAGTACACCACAGCTTCATGCTGAAGCATATTCGTGAAGTTCACCCAATACACACGGCTGAGAAACGAAAACGCGACGCCGCTGACTGCCGCGATCAGGATGCGGCGGCGTGTGCCGAGCACGAACACCAGAAGCGGCCACACCACGTAAAACTGCTCTTCCACGGCAAGCGACCAGAAGTGGTTGATGTTGATCCAAACCGCGTCCGTGACACGCACCAGGCCCAGCGGCAGGTTCTCCGTGTACGTGAGGACGTTCCAGATGCCCGGATACCAGTTATCATGCGTGAATCGGGACACGACCAGCAGCAACGCCACAAAGGCGTAGTACAGAGGGAAAATGCGCAGGGTGCGGCGTGCGTGAAAATTACGGAAAAAATACCGGTCGGGGAGCGTGTCATACAAAATCCCCGTGATCAGGAAGCCGGAGAGCACAAAGAAAAGGTCGACACCCACCCATCCGTTGCCATGCATTTGCGCTACAAGACGAACGAGGAAATTGCCACTCGGCGAGGCGCTGGAAGCCAGAAGATGAAAGGCGAGCACAAGCAAGATGGCTAGCCCGCGTAGACCATCAAGCGCAGGCACATGGCGGCCAGTCGTGGACTCGTCCGGAGCTTGAGCCGTAGCGCGGGTGGACACTTTCGTCATCGTACAACAGGAAAGCGCCCCCGTAAGGACGCTTTTCTGCTGCTGTAACTTGAAGCGGCTCTACGACGTGGCGGAGGGGTTCGAGTCTTCGCCGGGGCCACGCTCTTCAAGCTGCTTCTGCAGTTCTTCGCGGCGCTTTGCGCGCGCTTCTTCCCGCTTATCGGCTTTCGCCTGCAGTTCCTGCTCGGCATCGAGAAGCTCGATGAAGGCCATTTCCGAAGCGTCGCCCTTGCGGACGCCGGTGCGGATGATGCGCGAATAGCCGCCGTTCCGCGTCTTGTAGCGCGGCGCCACGATGTTGAACAAACGGTCAACGGAGTCCGGTCCCATCATGTACGCCAGCGCCTGACGGCGAGCGTGCACCGTGCCATCCTTGCCCAGGGTGATCATCTTTTCAACAATCGGCTTGGTAGCCTTCGCCTTCGTGACGGTCGTATGAACACGGTCGTTCAAAATGATGGAGGTAACCAGATTGCGCAAAAGTGCGCGACGATGGGAGGTATTGCGGCCGAGTTTAAACCCGCCCTTGCGATGACGCATGATGATCTCCTTCGGCCCAGCTTCTGCTGTCGACCGGTTGCTGCAGGTTCTACAAAGAGTCCTCGGCTCAGAGCCGAGGACCCTGCTTTAGAAGTTTTCCGGCTCCATCGGCATGTCGAGATCCTCGTCGTCCTCGTCGTCTTCGTCTTCATCGTCGAAGTTGCCGAAGCTCGCCGCAAGGGTCGTCGCCGGAAGAACCGATGTCGGTCCCGGAACCGGGTTGCCGTTCTCGTCGATCTTCATGCCCAGGGACAAGCCCATCTGCGCGAGAATTTCCTTGATCTCGTTCAGCGACTTGCGGCCAAAGTTCTTCGTTTTCAGCATTTCAGCTTCGGTCTTCTGAATCAACTCGCCGATCGTCGCAATGTTCGCGTTCTTCAGGCAGTTGTAGCTACGGACCGAAAGCTCGAGCTCTTCCACGGAACGGTTCAGATTCTCGTTGCGGATCGCGGGGCCGTCAAAGCCGTCCGCGCCACCGGCCTCCATTTCCTCCTCAAAGTTGATGAAGATGGTCATGTGATCTTTGAGCAGCTTGGCTGACAGGCCAAGCGCATCGGCCGGCAGGATCGTGCCGTTCGTCCAGATTTCCAACGTGAGCTTGTCATAGTCGGTGATCTGACCGAGACGAGCCGCCTCCACGAGGTAGTTGACCTTGCGCACAGGGGAGTGGACAGAGTCGACCGGAATAAAGCCGATGCCGAGATCGCCATCGAAGTTCTTGTCGGCGGAAACATAGCCGCGGCCGCGCTTCAGCCGCATTTCCATATCGATCCGGCCACCTTCGGAGATGGTGCAGATGTACACATTCGGATCAAGAATCTCGACGTCCGAATCGGCTTCGATAGAGCTCGACATGACTACGCCAGCAGCGTCGGCGCGCAGGTACAGCGCTTTGGGACCTTCGCCATTGAGCTTGAACGGAATCTGTTTCAGGTTCAGGATGATGTCGGTCGCGTCTTCGACGACGCCAGTGATCGATTGGAACTCGTGCAGGACACCTTCAATCTTCACCGCAGTGACCGCAGCACCTTCAATCGACGAAAGCAGCGTGCGGCGCAGGGCGTTGCCGATGGTGGTGCCGAAACCGCGCTCAAAGGGCTGCGCGCTGAATTTGCCGAAGCTGGGGGTCAATGAGTCCTGCTCAACGGCAAGACGCTTGGGCTTCTGGAAACCTCTCCAAAGCATGGGAAGTCCTTTCTTCATCGTTCCGCGAAGCATTTTGCGGAGCTGATGGTGGTGCGGTTGGGAAGAGGGTGTAGAGCCCAGGGTCCAGGGTATAGAAGACGCTCGCCTTCTACACCCTGAGCCCTACGCCCTGGCCCCTGTTACTTGCTGTACAGTTCGACGATGAGCTGCTCGTTGACGGGCAGTTGGATGTCTTCGCGGCGCGGCAGCATGGTGATCTTGCCGGAAAGCCCGTCCTGCGCGGCGTCGATCCACTGCACGCGGGTTTGGCCGGAAACAAAGTCCTTTGCGGTTGCCAGAAGCGTGAGCTCCTTGGACTTTTCGCGAATCGAAATCTCATCGCCAACCTTGCATTGGAACGACGGAATGTTGACCTTCTTGCCGTTCACCAGCACGTGTCCGTGACGAACAACCTGGCGGGCCTGGCGGCGCGAAAGCGCGAAGCCGAGGCGGTAGCAGACGTTGTCGAGACGCGTTTCAAGCTGCTGCAGGAGCAGGTCGCCGGTGACGCCGGTCTTGTTCGCGGCCTTCTCGTAGTAGGCGCGGAAGGCGGTTTCGAGCGTGAAGTAGATGCGCTTGGCCTTCTGCTTTTCACGCAGCTGCAGGCCGTAGCCCACAACCTTCTTGATCTTCTTGGACTGGCCATGCTGGCCCGGGGGGAAGTTGCGCTTTTCAACGGGGCACTTGTCGGTAAAGCACTTGGGGCCTTTGAGGAAGAGCTTGGTGCCGTCGCGCCGACACATGCGGCAGACGGGTCCTGTATAACGTGCCATTTCTATTTCTCCAGTTTCAGATGTCGATCGCTTTACAAGCCCTTGGGCTCTTCGTCGCGATCCGTTATCGAGGGCTTGGCAGAAGTACGCCTAACCGGCTTTACAAGCACGAAGTTGGTTATTGCAACAACGCAGCATGCGGTTGTCAGGTTACCGGCATACAAAGGAACTTTCCTTAGGTGTCTTATCGCAAGCAGACAAACAAGAATACCTGCGGCCCACATGGCACGGCGTACCGAAAACGGATAGCCAAACCATCTAGGCCGCAGCATAGGTCAGACCCTGCGGCGCTTGGGCGGACGGCAGCCGTTGTGCGGCATCGGCGTAACGTCGCGAATGCTCCTCACGTCGATACCTGCGGCAGCCAGCGCACGAATCGCAGACTCACGGCCGGAGCCGGGACCCGAAACGCGCACATCGACCGCACGCAGACCGTGGTCGCGAGCCGCATTGGCGGCGTTCACCGCTGCCTGCTGCGCCGCGAACGGCGTCCCCTTACGCGAACCACGGAAGCCGAGCGAACCCGAGCTCTTCCACGACAGCGTGTTGCCCTGCTGGTCGGTGATGGTGACGATCGTGTTGTTGAACGTCGCCTGGATGAACACGAGACCGAATGGGACATTCTTGCGCTCGCGCTTCTTGAACTTCTTACCCTTGCCGGCCTTATTGGCGGCGGTCTTCTGAGCAGTTTTTGCCATGGTTACTTAGTCACTTTCTTCTTGCCGGCAACGGTGCCCTTGCGCGGCCCCTTGCGCGTACGCGCGTTGGTGTGCGTGCGCTGGCCGCGGACGGGAAGCGAACGGCGGTGACGAAGGCCACGGTAGGACTGGATTTCAATCAGGCGCTTGATGTTGAGCGAGATTTCCTTACGGAGATCGCCTTCGATGCCGCCTTCGGCCTCGATGACCTGACGGATTTTATTCAGCGAATCCTCGTCGAGAGTGCCCATCTTGACGAACGGGTCAATGCCGGCCTTCTCAAGAATCTTGAGAGCGCGGGGGTCCCCGATGCCATAGATGTACGTGAGGGCGATACGAACCTGCTTGTTTCCGGGCAGGTCGACGCCAGCGATACGGGCCATGAGTGTGCCTTTCAGTTAGGGCTCGCCTGCGTGGCAGGGAGCGGAGGGGATGGATGGAGCGGCTGACCCGGCTATCGCTTACACGGTAGCCTTGCCTCCGTCGGGTTCAACGCACGCCTTACCTTCGGCGAACTCGCCCGCTGGGGCCGCAGGTGCGGCAGAGGTTTAGCCCTGACGCTGCTTGTGCTTGGCGTTCTCGCAGATGACGCGAACTACGCCGCGACGGTGGATTACCTTGCATTTGTCACAGATCTTCTTTACAGACGCACGAACCTTCATTGCGGATACTTCCCTTCTCTTGGCTGACGGTACAGCCGGCGACTCGTCTACTTGTAGCGATACACGATACGGCCGCGATTCAGGTCGTAGGGGCTGAGTTCGATGGCGACGCGATCTCCGGTAAGAATGCGGATGAAGTTCTTGCGCATCCGGCCGGAAACGTGAGCGAGCACCTGGTGCTTATTCTCAAGCTCCACCTTGAACAACGCATTCGGCAGGATCTCGACGACCACCGCCATCACTTCAATTGCATCTTCCTTCGACAAACAATCTCCTCGCAGGGGAAATCCCCGCTTCAATCACTCAACAACGACAACCTGTTTCGTGGGCTTCAGTAAGTCTCACGCCGGCCCGAGGCCAGCAGAAACGGCGGAAGGTACACGCACCATTTGCAAGTCTACACGAGGGACAAAGCTTTTGCGAGCGAAATCACGTAGATGAAGATGCTCTTGGACACCAGACCCTTCGGTAGCCGGCGGACAAGTGCTCCAGAGGGCATTGCTATCGCGCAATCCTCATGTGGGGAAGGCCTTGCAATCAGGCACCGGAAGCCTGCCGCTATCATATAGATGGCAGCCTTTTGGCGAAGGGCATCCAGTTAGTGGGTATTCGGCTTCACGCTAAGCCGCTCGAAAGCACGTTCAAACGAAAGCCGGTACTGAGGCTCCTGAAAACTCGGCCAGTTCCCTGCGCGCTCACCCCCATTAAGAATTGTTGAGTCCGCTCGTGGTCGGACGTGCGTCGCTCATCCGTGGCCTTATCGTTGGGAAAGTACGAAGATCTTACCGGCACGAGAACTGAAGGGTACTGCCAGAGCGAGCGGCTTAACGCGTAAGGATATACGGGCCTTCTTTGGTGATGGCTACCGTATGCTCAAAATGTGCGGACATGCTGCCGTCTGTCGTCACGGCCGTCCATCCGTCTTCAAGCACCCGCACGTCCGCGGTTCCGGCATTGATCATCGGCTCGATTGCCAGAACCATCCCGGCCTTCAGCCGTGGTCCCTTGCCAGCCGGACCGAAATTCGGCAACTGCGGGTCTTCGTGCATGTTGCGGCCGATACCGTGCCCGACAAACTCGCGCACCACGCCATAGCCTTCCGCTTCGCACATCGCCTGCACGGCGTGAGAAATGTCGCCAAGCCTGCCCCCCACCACGGCTTTGTCGATGGCCGCGTAAAGCGACGCTTCCGTCACTTTCAGCAGCTTTGCCACAGCGGGGGTCAAGGCGCCGACTGGATGGGTAACGGCGCAATCGGAGTAGTAGCCATCGACGATGACGCCGCAATCGACCGACACAATATCGCCCTCGCGGAGGGCACCTTTATCGTGCGGAATACCGTGGATCACCTCATTGTTGACCGAGGTGCACAGCACGGCGGGGTAGTCGTGATACCCCTTGAAAGCGGACTTCGCCCCAAGTTCCTCAATCTTCGCGACAGCCGCGCGCTCGAGGTCCATAGTCGTTGCACCGACCCGCACAGCCGCTTTTACAGCGTCATGCACCTTCCGCAGAGCGATGCCGGAAACGCGCATCTTCTCGATTTCCGAGACGGATTTGATCTGAATAGCCATAAACGTATTTGCAGAAGGAACGGACGCTACGCTTCGGGGTGGTGGCGGAGACTCAGGAGGCTCTTGCGGATCTCGTGAGTCACTTCATGTACGGGCTTGTCCCCGTCTACCTCACAGAACCGGCCACCATGCGAACGGTAGTAGTCGATGACCGCGGCCGTTTTCGAACGGAACGCCTTCATGCGCTCGTGAAAAACTTCTTCCGTATCGTCGGATCGCTGCTCGAGCTTCGAGCCATCAACGTCACAGATACCTTCTACCTTCGGCGGATTGAAGTAGATGTTGTAGATAGCGCCGGCTGGCGAGATGCGGCGCCCTGTGATGCGCTTCAGCAGAGTGGCTTCATCTACCTTGATGCAAATCGCAACGACGGGCAGCATGTAGGCCACAAGCTGACGGTCGAGCCATTCCGCCTGATTCAAGGTGCGGGGAAAGCCATCCAGGATATAGCCGTGCTGAGTGTCCGGCTCCTGCAGCCGCGCTGACACCATGTCGTTCACCAGGTTATCCGGAACGAGTTGGCCTGTGTTCATCAACTCATCAGCGGTCATGCCGAGCGGCGTCCGATTGCGGCGGTTCTCCCGAAGCAAATCGCCCGTAGATACCTGCGGAATACCAAACTCCGCCATCATTAACTGCGCCTGGGTTCCCTTCCCCACGCCGGGAGCGCCTAGCAATAAAACCGGCCCGGGAAGAAAGTCGCTCGCGTTGGGTAGTGGCTGGGGCATAATGCTTCTCAAAGAAGTGAGGGTGAAGAAAAGAATCGCGGTACTTCGAAGAATAACGAGACTACCAGCTACGCCTCGACCGCATCCGTCCAGACTTCGGCGAGAAGCCATCGTAGTGGCGCATGATTAACTGCGACTCAATCTGGTTGGCTGTGTCCATAGCGACACCGACAACAATCAACAGGGAGGTGCCACCGAAGTAGAAATTCAGCCCCAGGCCGTTTGTTGTCCATGAGGGCAGGCGATCGAACACGCCGCCAAGGAAGGGCAAATGATTGAAATGAATGCCGCTGATGAGGAACATGGGAATGATCGAGATCAGGACAAGATAGATGGCGCCGACGAGAGTGATGCGCGTCAAGACATCGTTGATAAAATCGGAAGTTCGTTTGCCCGGCCGAATACCCGGTATGAAACCGCCGTACTTTCTCATGTTATCCGCAATATCGTCGGGGCGGAACACGATGGAAATATAGAAATAGGCGAAGAAGATGATCGCCACAATGTAGAGCAGCACGTACCACGGTTCAGCCGGAGCGAGAGCGCGAAACACGGGGCCGAAGAACTTTGAGTCTTTAAAGGAAAAGCCAAACAAAGTCACGTTTTGCAGCAGCAGTGGAAATGACAGGATGGAGCTCGCAAAGATGACGGGCATCACTCCGCCTGAGTTGACTTTCAAAGGCAGGAATGTCGACTGAGCCTGCGTCATGCGCCGGCCTACCATGCGCTTTGCATACTGCACCGGTATACGACGTTCTGAGCGTTCAACATAGATGATAAACGCCACGACGGCGACCATCATCGCAACCAGCAGCACGATTGCCAGGACCGTGAAGCTGCCCCATGCCGCCGTGCTCGCCTTTTGGTACAAATCAGCGATACCGCGAGGGAGACCGACGACGATTCCCGTAAAAATCAAGAGCGACATACCATTACCAATGCCGCGCTCGGTAATCTGCTCCCCAAGCCACATAATGAAGGCAGTGCCGCAGGTCAGGGTGATCACGCAGAGAGGCATAAACGCCACTTTGGACATGGTCACCATCGACTGCCCGGCCTGCGTGTTGGTAAGCGTGAGCCCGATAGCGAAGCTCTGCACGAGAGCGATAACGACCGTGACATATCGCGTCCACTGTGTGATCTTGCGGCGGCCGAGCTCGCCTTCTTTCTGCAGCTTGGCCAGGGGCTCGTAGATCACCGTCAGCAGTTGAAAAATGATGGATGCCGTAATGTACGGCATGATGCCAAGCGCGAAAACCGTCAGCTTACGAGCATTGCCGCCAGAGAAAAGGTCCAGCAGCCCAAACGCGCCGCCGGCATTCTGGTTGAAGAACTGAGCCAGAGCGGTCGCATTGATGCCCGGTGTAGGAATGTGGGCACCGACGCGATACACCGCCAACAAGCCCAGCGTGAAAAAGATCCGCTTGCGCAAATCGGGGATGCGGAAGATGTTTGCGAATTTCTCGAGCATCGGTGAGGCATTCCCTTTGCCGCGCGAGGCGGACTTGACTTCCGGAGCGATGAGGCCTCAATCGTTCCGATGTGGTAAGAGGCGAAGTGCCCCTCGCCCCCTACCATACCTTCTTCTTGTCCCACTTGTCAGCTAGCCGAAGTGGAATCCCATTAAGCCGCAGCGCTCTCCGCTTCGGTCTCGCCAATCACAATCGCTTTACCGCCAGCCTTTTCGATAGCTTCTTTCGCGGCCTTCGAGAACTTGTGAGCATGCACCGTAACAGCCGTAGTCAACTCACCGTTCGCGAGAACCTTGAGCAGCGAACGACGCCGCTTCATCAAGCCGAGCGCGAGAATCTTCTCAAAAGTCAACTCCGTCTCGCCAAGTTCCGCGATTCGGTCCAGGCCAAGCACGGTGTACTCCACGCGAAAGATGTTTGTGAAGCCGCGCTTCGGCAAACGGCGATGCAACGGCATCTGGCCGCCCTCGAAGCCGCGCATCAGAGACGACCCCGAACGCGATCCCTGACCCTTGTGGCCGCGAGTTGACGTCTTACCCATGCCCGAGCCCATACCGCGGCCGACGCGTTTCTTGTTTTCGTTCGCCTTCTTGGGCGCACGCAGATTGCTGAGATTCAGTGCCATAACTTCCTCGCTTAACGCCGACGCTTTCCGCTGCCGACTCGCTTATGAATAAGGTTACTCGACAACGCGGACAAGGTGCGGAACCTTCTTCACCATGCCACGAATCGAGGGGGTATCTTCGCGCTCCACAATCTGATTCAACCGCGTGAAGCCAAGCCCTTTGATCACCAGCTTGTGCTTGACGGGCGTGCAGATCATCGAGCGGAAATATTGCAACTTGATCTTCGTTTCGCTTGCCATTGTTCTTCTCCGGTACGGATGCTAGGGTCTAGAGTTCGTCGACGGACTTGCCGCGCAGCGCAGCTACTTCCGCTTTGTCGCGGAGCTGAGAAAGAGCCTCAAACGTCGCTTTCACCACGTTGTGGGGGTTCGCCGACCCAAGCGATTTCGTGAGCACATTCTGCACGCCGGCGGCCGTCATCACCGCACGAACCGTCTTGCCGGCGATGATCCCCGTACCTTCAGGGGCGGGCTTCAGCAGCACCGACCCGGAGCCGTAATCGCCAAGCACCACATGCGGAATGGAGTAGCTGGTGAGATTCACCTTGATGAGGTTCTTCTTCGCCGCTTCGATGCCCTTGCGGATGGCCTGGGGAACTTCCTTGGCTTTGCCGGAGCCGTAGCCGACCACGCCCTCAGCAGGGTCGCCGACGATTACGAGAGCGGCGAACGACATGTTCTTACCACCCTTGACGACCTTGGTCACACGATTGATCGACACAACCTCATCCTTCAAGTTCATGCGGTTGCCATCGAGTCTGGGTTTCATTGCCATCTTATTTTCCTTTGTATGTGCATCCGGCACACCGGTCCGGAAGTTTGCTCTTCTCGCGAGAGCTTCGGTTGAGGTTCGTCTAAAAGTCGAGGCCGGCTTCGCGAGCAGCGTCGGCCAAGGCCTTGATGCGACCGTGATACAGGTAACCTCCGCGGTCGAACACTACCTTCTTCACGCCCTTGGCTTTGCCCGCCTCAGCGATGGCCGCGCCAACTTCCTTGGCGGCCGCAATATTGCCACCCGCCTTGCGTTCGGTGCCTTTGGCGGTGATGGTCGAAGCCGAAGCGATCGTGACGCCATTCGCATCGTCGATCAACTGCGTGTAGATGTGATTGAGCGAGCGGTAGACGTTCAGGCGAGGGCGCTCGGCGGTGCCGGACATCTTGGCCCGGATGCGCGAGTGGACTACCTGGCGGATGTCGTTGCGTTTGCGAAGATTGATCATGGTTCCTTCCTAGGGGCGTCGGCGTAGTCGGCCGACGTTCGGGTGTTCGTAAGAGTGAGTAGTGAAGATAGTTGCCGACTCACTACCCACTCCTCTCTTCAGGGTTACTTGGCGCCGGTCTTTCCAACCTTCTTCTTCAACTTCTCATCGGAATAGCGGACACCCTTATTCTTATAGGGATCGGGCTTGCGTAGCGAGCGCATGTCGGCGGCTACCTGGCCGACCTTCTGCCGGTCGATCCCAGAAACCGTGACATGCGTCTGCTTCGGATCGATGGCGACATCGATGCCGGTGGGCAGGGGAAACTCAATCGGGTGCGAGTAGCCGAGCGTAAATACCACCATGCCCTTGCCCTTCATTTCCACGCGGTAACCGATGCCAACGACGTCGAGTTCCTTCTTCCAGCCGTTCGTCACGCCTTCGACCGCGTTGAAGACCAGGGCGCGGGCCAAGCCGTGTACCGCGGCGTGCTTGTCGTCCGGACGTTCGACAGTGAGGATGCCGTCCTTTTCAGAAAGCGTGATGCCCGCCGGAATGAGCGCTGTCGTCTTACCCTTCGGGCCTTCGACGACGACGGTGTTCGAGACCACTGTGTACTTGACCCCGCTGGGGAGAGTGATCGGTTTCTTGCCAATTCGAGACATACTGAAATCCTCTGTGGCTTGCGAGTCTCCCCATTTGGGGTTCCACTGCAGCCCGTACCCTCATCCCGCTCGCGCGAAATGACGTAGATCAGATAGAACGCAACAGATACTTACCAAACTTCGGCGAGAATCTCTCCACCGACGTTTTCGCGGCGCGCCTGGCGGCCGGTCATGACGCCTTTAGGCGTGGTCATGATGCTAATGCCCAGACCACCTTGGACACGCTTAATCTCGTCCTTGCCCAGATACACACGGCAGCCCGGACGTGAAATGCGCTTTAGATCGCGGATCACCGGCTCGTTGTTCGGACCGTACTTCAAGTACACGCGAATCACCTTCATACCGTCTTCTTCAGCGGGTTTGTAGTTCGCGATGTAGCCTTCCTCTTTAAGGATACGGGCGATCTCGCTCTTCAGCTTGGAGGCGGGCGCGTCTAGCTTCTGGTGTTTCGCGCGGTGAGCGTTACGGATACGAGTCAGAAAATCTGCAACTGGATCGGTCAAGTTCATGTGGTTTCCTTTCATTTCCCGTTCGCTCCTTATGACTCCAAGGAGAACCTGCGGAAATGGTTGGGGCACGTCAACCAACGCGTGCCTTGGGAAGGTGTCACTCCTCGGCATACTCTCGAGGAGCCGGAGCTGAAGCCCCGTTCAACACACCGGAGACAAGCGGACGAGCCGCCGTTTCCCCAGCGTGGAAGCGATAGAAGCTACCAGCTAGACTTCACGACGCCCGGGATTTCCCCTTTGAGCGCCAGGCCGCGGAAGCAGAGGCGGCAGATACCGAACTTGCGGAGATACGCGCGAGGACGGCCACAAAGTTGGCACCGGTTATGCTGGCGAGACTTGAACTTTGGAACTCTGGCATCTTTGACGCGTTTTGCCGTGGTGGACATATGTTTCCCTCAAATCCTTGGAGGCTTTCGCCTCTGAAAGCTGGGCCGTACTGCGCCGCTGTCGTTTACCGACCCTTTACACCTAGGCGGCTACGCGCCCTGCCGGAAGGGCATGCCGAAACTCTTGAGCAACTCCCGCGCGCCATTGTCATCCTTGGACGTCGTCACGATCGTGACATTCATACCCTTGATTTTGTCGACCTTGGCATAATCAATTTCCGGAAAGATAAGCTGGTCGCGCAAGCCCAGTGTGTAGTTGCCGCGACCGTCGAAGCTCTTCGAGGAAACGCCACGAAAGTCGCGAACGCGCGGCAGAGCCACAGCAATCAAGCGATCCATAAACTCGTACATCGCGTCCCCGCGGAGAGTGACCATGGCGCCGATTGGCATACCTTCGCGAAGCTTGAAAGCGGCGATCGACTTTTTCGCCTTCGTGATCACGGGCTTTTGTCCGGCGATCGAGCCGAGATCCGCAAGCAGCGGGTCCATGATCTTGACGTTCTGCGTGGCCTCGCCGAGACCCATGTTGATCACGATCTTCTCGAGCTTGGGAACTGCCATGACGTTATCAATCCCTAGATCCTTCTGGAGCTGAGGCTTGATTTCATTCTGATACCGTTCTTTGAGACGTGCTGCCATTGTCGTTTCTCTTTCTCCACGGCTCCGGAGTGGGTACCGTTTCGTGGGGTGCTCCTGTGACTCTTCGGCCAATGACTCGAGACCTATTTCTTATCCGCAACCGTGGCGATCTCAGCTCCGTTCGAGCGGGCGATGCGGATTTTTGTCTCGCCTTCTACCTTGTAGCCGATGCGGGTCTTCTTGCCTTCGGAATCGATCAGCATCACATTCGAGATGTGGATGGTCGCTTCCCTTTCCTGAATGCCGCCTTCGATGCGGCGGTTCGGGTCGGCCTTCACGTGCTTCTTGATCATCTGTGCGCCTTCAACCAGAACGCGGTTTTTATCGGCGATCACGCGGATGACGCGGCCGGTGACGCCCTTGCTCTTGCCAGCGATCACCAGCACCTGGTCGTTACGTTTGATCTTGATCTTGGACGTCTTTGCGGCCAAAGCCGGCTTGAACTTACGGGGCATACATTCTCCATTCCCTGCGGGAGTCAGCCAGGGCCTCGGCGATACGGAGCCGGAGTCCGGTGAGAAAACTAGATGACTTCCGGGGCCAGCGACACGATTTTCAGAAACTTCTTTTCGCGGAGCTCACGAGCCACGGGACCGAACACGCGCGTTCCGACAGGCTCATTGGCGTCGTTGATCACCACAGCCGCGTTCTGATCGAAGCGGATGTAGGTGCCATCCTTGCGGCGAGCCTCCTTGCGGAGACGTACGATCACTGCCTTGACGACCTTACCCTTTTTGACTGTGCCGTCCGGAGAGGACTCCTTCACGGCTGCTGTAACGACGTCGCCGAGCCCGGCCTTCTTGCCCAGGCCACCGCCTAGGGGGAGGATAACTTGCAGGCGACGTGCGCCGGAATTGTCCGCGACGTCAAGGATGGTACGCATTTGAACTGACATGAGACTCTCCCAGTACTGCAGCGCGAGCATCGCCTCGTTAGAGACAACGTCGCGCGATAACTATGCCTTGACGGTCTGAACGGCGTTTGCGTCGCGATTCGGCTTCTCGTCGGCGATCGAGCCGAGCGACGAGCGGCGAATGATCTCTTCAAGAGTCCAGCGCTTCAGCTTCGAAAGCGGGCGCGATTCGCGGATGCGAACCATATCCCCGACGCGAGCGGAGTTCTGCTCATCGTGCGCATAAAACTTTTTGTTCGATTTCATGACGCGCTTGTACTTCGGGTGAGCCTTGCGCATTTCTGTTTCGACGACAATCGTTTTGGCCATCTTGGTCGAAACAACCAGGCCAACCTTTTCGTTGCGCTTAGCGGGGGTTGCGGCCGTTGTTGAAGTCTCTGCCGTGGTGGTCGTTACTGTATCGGCCATGAGTTATGCCTTCCCTGTCTTGGCAGCGGCGAGCAAACGCTCCCGCGCAACGGTTTTGATGCGAGCGATGTCGAGCTTCAGGGGCTTAATGTTCTTGACGCCGTCCTGCTTGCCGAGAGTCTTTGCAAAGCGGATGCGAAAAAGCTGCTCGGCAGCCTGCGCTTCCTGGATCTTCAGCTCTCCGTCCGACAGCTTCTTGATGTCTTCGAGTGTCATGTGCGTCATTCCTAATCTTGCTTGTTTCTTCACCACGAGGCGAAGTATCGTCTACTTGGCGACGACTTCCGCCTTGAAGCCGGGGCGAACCACAAAGGTTGTCTTCAGGGGGAGCTTGTGAGCGGCGAGGCGCATGGCTTCCTTGGCAATCTCCACCGGGACGCCTTCCATTTCGAACAGCACCTTGCCGGGGCGAACGACCGCAACCCAATGATCGGGAGCGCCCTTGCCCTTGCCCATGCGAGTTTCGGCCGGTTTTTTCGTGATCGGCTTGTCCGGAAATAGGCGCAGCCAAACCTTGCCGCCGCGCTTGATGAAGCGCGTCATCGCGATACGGCTCGCTTCGATCTGGCGATCGGTGATGTAGCCGCACTCCATGACCTTGAGGCCAAAGTCGCCGAACGAAATATCGGAGCCGCGCCACGCCTTACCGCACATGCGGCCGCGCTGCTGCTTGCGGTATTTAACCTTCTTGGGAAGAAGCATGAGGAATCCTTTTCAAGCTGCAAGCAGCTTTCACGAACAACTGCGTAGAAACGAAAGCACTGGAGGGCGGAACTCTTCGGCGAATGCTCGCCCGAGGGAGAAACGCTGACCGGGGTCTCTGCACACATGCTCTGGAGAGCAGGACGCAGACTCAGGGCCAAACTTGATCAGTATACACGAGGTTCACGGATCGTGAAGGAAAGTTTAAATCCCAACACAGCTTCCGCTGAACACGAGCAGTAATGCTGCCCAAACAAGCCCCCGGGGCCAACAAGCCACCAACGAGACCCACTGTATGCAGCTCGCACACTCACAGCGGTAGCCACTAAAACTCCGAAGAAGCTGAGCCCGTCATGCGTTGAGAGAAGAGCAAATGAGGCGACGAAGATTACGAATGCCCAAATACCGAGCCACGTCTCTCTCGTCATGTTCACCGCACCAACTAGAACGCTCCGGTCGTTGCTACAGCCTCGGCCGGCTTGCGCTTTTTCTGCTCGTATATATCGCCACGATACACCCAGGTCTTCACGCCGATGATGCCGAACGTCGTGTGGGCCTCGCTGAACCCGTAGTCGATGTCAGCGCGCAGTGTGTGCAGCGGCAGACGACCTTGCAGGTACCACTCCGAACGGGCGATCTCATTACCGTTCAGCCGGCCCGACACGCGGACCTTGATGCCCTTGCAGCCAAAGCGCAAAGCGGAATCGACCGACTTGCGCATGGCGCGGCGGAAGCTGACTCGTTTTTCGAGTTGCAGCGCGATATTCTCGCTCACCAACTGCGCATCCAGCTCGGGCTTGTTTACCTCGAGGATGTCGATGAACACTTCGCGCGACGTCCGCTTCTGGATGTCGGCCTTGAGCTTGTCGATTTCCGCGCCCTTACGGCCGATGATGATGCCCGGACGTGCGGTGCGGATAATAAGGCGCAGCTTGTTTCCCGGACGCTCGACTTCTACCGACGACACGCCGGCAGCCTTCAGCTTTTCTCGCAGCTCAGCCTTTAGCTTGACATCCTCGACAAGGAGCTTGTCATAGCCGCGCTCCACAAACCAGCGCGACTTCCACGGCTTGTTGATGCCGAGGCGAAATCCGTATGGATGGACTTTCTGTCCCATAAACTTTCCAATCCTTTGCCATAGCCGGTTGAGCCGGCGCGGCTTGTTGCGGTTACCCTGAATCGAAACTTGTCTCTGAAAACTACGCCGCCGCTTTGGCCTTTTTACCTTTGCCGCCGGCGGGATTCTGGCCTGCGGTTGCCTTGCTCTTCGCCGGCTTACCGGCGGTTTTGCTGCCGCCAACGCCGCCAGTGCCTTCGACCATGACGGCGGACTTCTTCTCCGCAACCGTCACGATGATGTGCGCGATACGGCGCTGGTAGCGAAACGCGCGGCCCATTGGCGCAGGACGAATACGCTTCATGCGCGGACCTTCGTTGGCGATGGCCGTCTTCACATAAAGGTTATCAACGTCGATGTCGAGACCCTTTTCGTCGGACAGATACACCGCGTTCTGAACGGCCGAGCGCAGCACCTTCTCAACAACAGGAGACCAGCGCTTGTTGGTAAACGCCACAATGTTAATAGCTGCTTCGACGCGCTGGCCTTTGATGAGGTCGAGCACTAACTTCGCTTTTTGCGGACTGCCACGTTGGAACTTTGCTTCCGCGCGAAATTCGGGGCTGCTGGGAGATGTTTTTGACTTAGCCATAATGTCCTTCTTCGCTTACTTCGCTTTGGCGGTATCTGCCTTCGCGGAGTGACCCTTGAAGGTACGTGTGGCGGAAAACTCGCCGAGCTTGTGACCGACCATGTTTTCCGTGCAATAAACGGGGATGAACTTGCGGCCGTTGTGGACAGCGATCGTGTGACCCACCATATCGGGGTGGATCGTCGACCGGCGCGACCACGTCTTGATGACCTTCTTGTCATTTGCCGCGTTCATTGCTTCGACTTTCACCATCAGGTGCGTGTCGATGAAAGGGCCTTTCTTCGTAGAGCGTGCCATGTGTACTCCGTGGTGCTGGTGCTGGATACGACGAATCTCAGGAAGAGTGCTGAGACTTGGTTTTGCCCTTGCTTCACTCCATCACAGCCGAGTGCTCTTCCGGGCGCTACCCTATGCTTACTTACCCTTGTTGCGGCGCGAAACGATGAATACATCCGTGCGCTTATTATTGCGCGTCTTGTACCCGCGAGTCGGTTGACCCCATGGCGTTACCGGATGACGGCCGCCAGAGGTCTTACCTTCACCACCACCGTGCGGGTGATCGACCGGGTTCATCGACACGCCGCGGTTGGCCGGGCGAATTCCCTTCCACCGGTTGCGGCCCGCTTTGCCGATGGTGACGTTCTCATG
Organism: uncultured Granulicella sp.; assembly: GCA_937871785.1. Taxonomy (GTDB): domain Bacteria; phylum Acidobacteriota; class Terriglobia; order Terriglobales; family Acidobacteriaceae; genus Granulicella. Next base: position 12,235 of record CALMON010000047.1, on the reverse strand, counting down.
GTCGGTATTGCCCACCTGGCCGATGGTCGCCATGCACTCCACGAGCACGCGGCGTGTTTCGCCAGAAGGGAGCTTCAGAAGAGCGTAGTCGCCTTCCTTCGCGATCAGGTTGACCTGCGCGCCGGCCGAGCGGGCCATCTGCGCACCCTTGCCAGGGCGGAGCTCGATGTTGTGCACAATCGTACCGGTAGGGATATTCTTGAGCGGCAACGCATTCCCGACCAGAATGTCGGCCTCGGGGCCACTCATGATGGTCATGCCTACCTTCAAGCCGATCGGCTGAATAATGTACCGCTTCTCGCCATCCGCGTAATTGACCAGCGCAATGCGCGAGCTGCGGTTCGGATCGTATTCGATCGTGGCGACGGTGGCGGGAATACCATACTTGTCGCGCTTGAAGTCGATAAGACGAAGCTTTTGCTTGTGACCGCCACCCTGATGGCGGATGACCAGCTTACCCATGTTGTTTCGCCCGCCCGTACGCGGCTTGACCGCGAGCAGAGGCTTATAGGGTTTGTCGGTCGTGATGTCGTCGTTGACCAGCTTCGTTTGGAAGCGAAGTGTTGGTGTAATCGGTCGAAAAGATTTAATGGGCATGGTGCTGATCCTTTGCCGCGCTAGGTTCTACCGCATGCGCGATACATAAAACTCACTGGTTCCAGGTTGGAAGATGCAGGTCGTAAGGCTATCGACGTACAACCTACATCTCGCACCTTACAGCTCTGCGGCGAAATCCGGAACTTTCTCGCCAGCCTTCAGGCGTACGTACGCCTTCTTCCAATCGGGAACATAGCCGGCGTAACGACCGCGACGACGCTCTTTACCGAGCACGCTTGCCGTCCGGATGCTCGCAACTTTGACTTTGAACAGGAGCTCAACAGCCTGCTTCACTTCGGTCTTCGTGGCGTTCGCGGCTACCTCAAACACCAGCGAGCCTTCGGTTTCGCGCGTGATCAGCGCCTTTTCGGTAATTAACGGACGGCGAATCACGGAGTATACGGTAGGCATTATGCAGCCTCCTTTTCAGTTTCGGCGGCAGCATGGCTGCGCTTCGAAACAGACTTTTTCAGAGTCTCGTGCAGTGCTTCGAAGGCTGCTTTCGAGAAGATGGCGTGCTCATACTTGAGCAAATCGTAGGGGTGAACTTCCGAAGCCAGCACCAGTTCCACACCCGCCAGGTTGCGCGAGCCGAGATACAGTTTCTCGGTCAACTGCTGCGAGCTTTCCACCAGCAAAGCCGTCTTTTTCGCGTCGAGCTTGTTGAGCGCCGTGCGGAAGTGCTTTGTCTTCGCCTCGGCGGCTTCGAAATTTTCAACCACCGTCAGCTTGCCGTCGTTAATTTTCGAAGCGATCGCCGAACGCAACGCGCCCATCAACTTCTTTTTTGGGAACTGATACTCATAGCTGCGGGGCTGGGGTCCATGGACCGTGCCGCCGCCGCGCCAAAGCGGTGTGCGGATCGAGCCGACACGCGCACGGCCAGTGCCCTTCTGCTTCCAAAGCTTCTTGCCGGCACCCGAAACCTTCTTGCGGTTCTTGGTCGCGGCGGTACCCTGGCGCAACGAAGCGCGATAATGCTTTACGGCCTCCCAAAGGAGGGCCTCATTCACTTCTCCTGCGAAAAGCTCGCCGAGGTCTATGGTGCCGACTTGACCGCCTTCGAGATTCACTACATTCAGGTTTGCCATCAATACTTCACTTTCTGTGCCCGTCGCAATGCGTCACGCGACGGGCACCTGCTTGTTAGTCTGCGTGACCCGGTCCGTTTCCCGCGCAGAGTTGACGCCGAACTACTTCTTCTTGCTAGGTGCAGCCTTCTTCGAAGCCTTAAGCGCATCCTTCGTAGCGGCACCGGCAAATCCACGACGCTCACGCGGTGGAGCCTTCGCTTTCGATACAAGAACGTACCCGTCGCGCGCTCCTGGTACCGCGCCTTCCACGAGCAGGAGATTGTCCTCTGCGTCGATCGCACGGATGCGGAGGTTACGGACCGTAACCTGATCCGTGCCCATGTGACCCGGCATGCGCTGCCCCGGGAAAACGCGTGACGGAAACGACGAAGCGCCAATGGAGCCCTGCACCTGGAACATGTGACCGTGCGACTTGGGTCCACCGCCGAAGCCGTGGCGACGAATGACACCCGCGAAGCCGCGGCCCTTGGAGTTGCCGATCACATCTACAAAGCGCGTGTCGTTGAATATCTCCACCGTGATGCGGTCGCCGGCCTTCGCGGCCTGATCGTCTTCGCTTCCGGTCGCCGACTCGAGCGCCACTTCGCGAATCTCGCGGACGGGTGGCACGTCGGACTTGGCGAAGTGTCCGGTCATCGCCTTGTTGATCTTGCTCGCCTTCACAAACTCGACGAGGCCGATCTGCGCGGCGTCATAGCCGTCAGTCTTCAGTGTTTTGAGCTGGGTGATAACGCAAGGGCCTACCTTCAGAACCGTGACAGGATGTACGACACCTGCGTCATCGAAGATCTGGGTCATGCCGACTTTCTTGCCGAGAATCCCTACTACAGACATCCAGTCCCTTTCCTCATCATGCGGCGTTGAGCGCGCGCACTGTAGGTGTTGCGAACTACTTTGTTACAGTCTTGATTTCAACGTCAACACCCGCCGGCAGATCGAGCTTCATCAGCGCGTCGACGGTCTGCTGCGTGGGTTCGAGAATGTCGATCAAGCGCTTATGCGTGCGGATCTCGAACGCTTCGCGCGACTTCTTGTCGACGTGAGGCGAGCGCAAAACGCAGTACTTGTTCTTCATCGTGGGAAGGGGAATCGGGCCGGCAACCTGAGCGCCGGTGCGCTTCGCCGTTTCGACAATCTCACCGGTGGAGGTGTCAAGGACACGATAATCATACGCCTTCAGGCGAATACGGATGCGTTGCTGTGCCATGTGCTGACTGCTTTCTGCGTTCAAAGATCGGTTAGGAGTAACCGCCGGTGATGTGCTTCTACACCTACAGGCAGCCCTCTTGAAGTGTATCCCGCTGTTCCGGTCGTGGGTTTGCAAGCGACAGCGCAGCGGAGACATAGGCCGCCTCCGCTGCGCTTAGGGTTACTTGAGAATTTCCGAAATTGTTCCGGCGCCTACCGTTCGGCCACCTTCGCGAATCGCGAAGCGTAGACCCTTCTCCATCGCCACCGGCGTATGCAGAGTGATCTCGAGCTGGATGTTGTCGCCGGGCATGCACATCTCCGTGCCGGCCGGGAGCTTGGCCGAACCCGTCACGTCCGTTGTCCGGAAGTAGAATTGCGGACGATAACCGTTGAAGAACGGTGTGTGACGACCGCCTTCTTCCTTGCTCAGAACGTAGACTTCACCCTTGAACTCGGTGTGCGGCGTGATCGAACCGGGCTTGGCCAGAACCATGCCACGCTCGACGTCTTCCTTTGCAATGCCGCGAAGCAGCAAGCCTGCGTTGTCGCCCGCGAGACCTTCGTCGAGCTGCTTCTTGAACATTTCAACGCCTGTGCAAACGGTCGCCTGCGTGTCGCGGAAACCGACGATCGAGCAAGCCTCGCCGACCTTGATCTTGCCGCGTTCAATACGGCCCGTAACGACCGTGCCACGACCCGAGATCGAGAAGATATCTTCAATCGGCATCAGGAACGGAAGGTCCACGGCACGCTCCGGCTGCGGAATGAATTTGTCGACTGCTTCCATCAGTTCGTCGATCTTGGTTTCCCACTGGGCTTCGCCGTTCAGCGCGCCTAGGGCAGAGCCGCGGATAATCGGCGTGTCGTCACCCGGGTAGTCATACTTGTCGAGAAGCTCGCGAACTTCCATCTCGACCAGCTCGATAAGCTCTTCGTCTTCCACCGCGTCGCACTTGTTGAGGAACACAACGATGTACGGAACACCGACCTGACGCGCCAGAAGCACGTGCTCCTTGGTCTGCGGCATTGGGCCGTCGGTCGCCGCAACGACGAGGATCGCACCGTCCATCTGGGCAGCACCGGTGATCATGTTCTTGATGTAATCGGCGTGGCCCGGGCAGTCGACGTGTGCGTAGTGGCGATTCGGCGTCTCATACTCGACGTGCGAGGTCGAGATCGTGATGCCGCGCTCGCGCTCTTCGGGAGCATTGTCGATCGTATCGAAGGAGCGGAACGTGTTGTTCGGGTTGTGCTTGGACAGAACCTTCGTGATCGCAGCCGTCAGCGTCGTTTTGCCGTGATCGATGTGCCCGATGGTCCCGATGTTGACGTGCGGTTTGGACCGGTCAAATTTTTCCTTCGCCATGATGTTTCTCCCTCAGTACCGATGTTGCGAAACTCTTGCCTTCGTTTTGCGCGCGCCGTTTAATTCCAACGGCTCCAGCGCGCGGCTTACATTGTGCAAACTCTACTTGGCGTCCTTGCCCTGGACCTTGGCAATGATCTCTTCGGACACCGACCGCGGAGCTTCCTCGTACTGCTTGAATTGCATCGAGTAATTCGCGCGACCTTGAGTGGCACCGCGCATGTGCGTGGCGTACCCGAACATTGTGGAAAGCGGCACACTTGCACGAATCGCCTGCGTGTTGCCCACCATCTCCATGCCTTCGATGCGGCCGCGACGCGAGTTCAGGTCGCCGATGATTGTGCCCATGTAATCCTCGGGCACAGTCACTTCGACGGCCATCACCGGTTCGAGCAACACAGGCTTCGCCTTACGCGCGGCTTCTTTGAAGGCCATGGAACCGGCGATCTTGAATGCCATTTCGTTCGAGTCGACATCGTGATAGCTGCCGTCGTACAGGCTCACCTTGACATCCACCATTTCGTACCCGGCAAGCACTCCACCCAATAAGGCTTCCTGAATGCCCTGGTCGATCGGCTTTATATATTCCTTCGGTATGGTTCCACCTTTTGTATCGTTCGAGAACTCGTAGCCCTTACCCGGCTCGTTCGGCGAGATGCGGATCTTTGCATGGCCGTAGTTACCCGAGCCTCCGGTCTGGCGAATATATTTACCTTCTGCCTCCGCATTTCCGCGAATAGTTTCGCGGTAGTTCACCTGCGGCTTGCCGACATTCGCTTCCACCTTGTACTCGCGCATCATGCGGTCGACGATGATTTCGAGATGCAGTTCGCCCATGCCGGCGATGATCGTCTGGCCGGAATCGATATCCGTACGGACCTGGAAGGTCGGGTCCTCCTGCGCCAGCTTCGACAGCGCCACACCCATCTTTTCCTGGTCAGCCTTTGTCTTCGGTTCGACGGCGACCTCAATGACAGGCTTCGGAAAGTCGATCGACTCGAGCACGACCGGGTCCTTGGTCGAGCAGATCGTGTCGCCCGTGCGGAGATCCTTCAAGCCAACAGCCGCGCAGATGTCGCCCGCCATGATCTCGGTGATTTCTTCGCGCTTGTTCGCGTGCATCTTGAGTAGGCGGCCGATGCGCTCGGTCTTGCCGGTACGCGGGTTCAGCGTCGTGTCGCCCGTCTTCAAAATCCCCGAGTAGATACGAATAAAGATCAACTGGCCGACGAACGGATCCGTCATGATCTTGAAGCCAAGCGCCGACAACGGCTCGGAATCTTCCGCCTTGCGGATGATCTCCTGCGCCATATCGTCCGGGTTGTGCCCGATCATCGGGGGGATGTCGAGCGGGCTTGGCAGGTAGTCGATCACGGCGTCGAGCAGCGTTTGCACGCCCTTGTTCTTGAACGAAGAGCCGCACAGCACCGGGAAGATGTTCATCGCGATGGTCGCTTTCCGAATGCCGGCCTTGAGTTCCGCCTCGGTAGGCTCGGAGCCTTCCAGGAAGTGGTTCATGATCGTGTCGTCCGAGTCCGCAACAGCTTCGATCAGGAAACTCCGTGCGGTCCTGGCGATTTCGACCAGATCAGCCGGAATTTCTTCGATCGAGTATTCCGCGCCCATGGTTTCGTCATGCCACAGGATGGCCTTCATCGTGACGAGGTCGACAACTCCGGCGAACTTCGCTTCCGCTCCGATCTGGATGTTGATCGGGACAGCGCGCGCGCCAAGACGCTCGACGATGGTCGAGGTCGCGTACACGGCATCAGCTCCGGCCTTGTCCATCTTATTGATGAAGCAAACGCGGGGCACCTTGTACTTGTCGGCTTGACGCCACACCGTTTCCGACTGCGGCTGCACGCCGGCGACCGCGTCAAAGCAGGCCACCGCGCCGTCAAGTACGCGCAGCGAGCGTTCGACTTCAGCGGTGAAGTCGACGTGACCCGGCGTATCGATGATGTTGATGCGCAGACCCTTCCAGGTGCAGGTGGTCGCGGCCGAGGTGATGGTAATGCCGCGCTCCTGCTCCTGCTCCATCCAGTCCATGGTCGCGGTGCCTTCATGCACTTCGCCGATACGATGCGTGATGCCCGTATAGAAGAGAATGCGCTCGGTCGTCGTCGTTTTGCCGGCATCGATGTGCGCCATGATTCCGATGTTCCGGCATTTTGCGAGAGGTACTGTGCGTGCCACGGTGATCCTTTTCTTTCTGTGCGAGCGAACCCGCGAAAACAGTTACAAGTTCTACGTTGTCAATTCCACTTCCAAGCTTGTGACTTACAACTTAGAACTTACAACTCGCAGCTACCAGCGGTAGTGAGCGAATGCCTTATTGGCTTCGGCCATGCGGTGAACGTCTTCTTTCTTCTTCATCGCAGCGCCGCGGCCATTGGCGGCGTCGAGCAGTTCAGCGGTGAGCTTGTCGACCATGCCCTTCTCGCCGCGCGAGCGGCCATAGGACACCAGCCACCGAATCGCGAGCGACGTCCGGCGCTCCGGGTTGACTTCGATCGGCACCTGGTAATTGGCGCCGCCAACGCGGCGGCTTTTCACTTCCAGCATCGGCTTGACGTTTTCGACAGCCTTCTTGAAGAGCTTCAGCGCTTCGTCGCCGCCCTTGGCCTCCAGGTTCGTCATGGCTTCGTAGAAGATGCCCTGCGCGGTTGACTTCTTGCCGCCCCACATCATGCTGTTGACGAACTTCGTAACCAGGGTCGACTGATAGATCGGATCCGCTGGAACCTCACGCTTGGCGATGTAACCTTTTCTCGGCATTGCTCTTCTCTTCTTCCCTCGGTGCGGTGACTTCTCACGCTGCCGAGCCTGTAATGGAACGGTTGTACGTTGCAGGTTGCACGTTCCAGCGTGAAGTCGATTGACTTACAGGTCAGAACGTACAACCTTGAACCGGAATCTCTTACTTCGAAGCCTTTGGACGTTTCGCTCCATACTTCGAGCGGCTCTGCATGCGCTTGGCGACGCCAACCGAGTCGAGCGTGCCGCGGACGACGTGGTAGCGAACGCCGGGAAGATCCTTCACTCGGCCGCCGCGAATCAGCACGATCGAGTGCTCCTGCAGGTTGTGGCCGATGCCCGGAATGTAGGTCGTCACCTCGATGCCGTTAGTCAGACGAACGCGGGCGACCTTACGCAGGGCCGAGTTCGGCTTCTTGGGGGTCTGCGTGTAGACGCGGGTGCAAACGCCGCGGCGCTGGGGCGAGCCCTGCAAGGCGGGGCTGGCGGTCTTGTAGCGGGTCGGCGTGCGGCCCTGCTTGACGAGCTGGTGGAAAGTAGGCACTGGTGAAACTCCTCTACAACGTTTCCCGGGGTATCCCGAAACTCTTGTTCGGGCTTGGTGCAGGGCAGCGCGTCCGCTTCCCCCGGCACAAACTCGGTGCGCACAAAAGGCGGAGCACGCAAAACGCGCTCCGGCGAAGTTCTGAATCCTGCACGCGGCCATGTTGCCAGACTGCGTGGGTGCATCTTTGCTGCTTAGGCTTGTCACAAGCGACGGTGGCTGGGCGTAACAAGCCGGCTCCGTTTCGCTTGCTCTGCCCCGCATAGCCCGTCCGCCAGGTCCCGATACACAGGGAGGAGGGTGTTGCAGGCGCTGGAGGTGTCTTCCAACAACAGGGGATACAGACAGGCGTGTTCCCGGAACTCGCGGAACCTTTTTACTGTACCAACCCAGGCGATGGGCGTCAAGGCATTCCTTGCCATGCGATCCGATCCCACGCGGTGCATCACTGTAAAAAAAGCAAGGCTTGCCGACGAACGTCAGGCCAGCTTCTTCCAGAGCCGCGGGTGGAATGTTTTTATAAGGGGCATATGCGTTGAGCCGCACAGAAACGCCTCCACAGCTTTTGGGGTGCATTTCGATGTAGTAGCAACAGCATGTAAAGTAGCAACCTTCACCCAGGAATCGATCGCCGCTTTCCTTTTCGCCCCGGCGGTTGGCCTCCGCCTGACGATCTGCGGGATCTACGGAGCTGTTACTGAAAGCGATCTTCTTTTCAAAACCCTTTACGGCTCGTTGGGCGGTGGCGGAGCGTTTCTGCTCTCCTATTCCGCCACACTATGGAGAAGAGCTGCACAACCCTGATTTCTGCCCTACGACGGCAGCCGTTTGCTTCTCAAGCCGAAGAATTTGTCACCTCTGGTAGCGGATGGGCTTGCCGTAGGGCTAAACAGCGAACTCTGAAAAGCTGAAGCGCCTCGCCTTGCGTGCGTTGCCTTTACAGCGTGCTCTAAAATCTATCTATGCGTGTCTGCTCCGGTCTTATCGTCCTTGCCTTTACATTGCCTCTTGCCCTCGCGGCTCAAACCGTCGAGCGGCCACAGGCCGACGATGCTCACGGCGTCCGCCTCACCCACATGGACCCGACCGCCGTTCCCGGTAACAACTGGTATCGCTATGCGAACGGTAGTTTTCTCGCCGCTACTGAGATCCCGGCCGACCGCACCAGCATTTCCGGCTTTTCCACCCTCGCCGATATCGTCAACCAGCGCGTCGCAGCCATCGTTGAAACGGCTACCAAGTCCGCCGAAGGCCCGGGCTCCACGGCTGACAATAAAAAGATCGCCGACCTGTACGCTTCGTATATGGACACCGAGGCCATTGACGCCACCGGCCTCGCCGCGCTCAAACCCCACCTTGCTGCCATAGCCGCCATCAGCATGCAGGGGCAGCTTGCCACCGCGCTCGGCCACACACTTCGCGCCGACGTTGACGCCCTCAACAACACCAATTTCCGCACCCCCAACCTGTTCGGCCTCTGGGTAGCTCCCGGCTTCAACGACCCCGACCACTACACGCCGTACCTGATGCAGGGTGGTCTGCTGCTCCCGTCACGCGACTACTACCTCACCGATTCGGCGCGCATGAAATCCGTGCGGGATGCCTACCTGAAGCATGCCGCCGCCATGTTCACGCTGGCCGGCTTCGACAACCCGGACGCCCGTGCCCGACAGGTGTTCGACCTTGAAACGGCAATCGCGAAGGTGCAACTCTCGCTGGCCGACTCGGAAAACATCAAGAAGGCAAACAATGTCTGGAAGGCCTCGGAATTCACCGCCAAAGCGCCGGGCCTCGACTGGACTGCCTACTTTGCCGCTGCCGACCTTGGCAAGCAGCCGAGCTTCATCGTTTGGCAGCCCACGGCCATTACCGCGGAAGCGGCGCTGGTCGCCAGCACACCCCTCGACACCTGGAAGAATTTCCTCGTGCTGCATCTTGTCGAGCAATACTCTACCGGCATTTCAAACGCGATGGCCGACGAGCGCTTCAACTTCTTCGGCAGAACGCTGACCGGAGCGCAGGAGCAGCGGCCGCGCGATCAGCGCGCTCTTGCTCTGGTCAACGGCACGCTTGGCGACGCGGTCGGCAAGTTGTACGCCGCTCAATACTTCCCCCCAGCCGAGAAGGCCAAGGTGGAAGAGATGGTGCACAATCTGCTGGTCTCCTTCCATGCCCGGCTCGACGCCGTCACCTGGATGGCTCCGGCAACCAAGGCCGAAGCGCTGCGCAAGCTCGGCACGCTGCAGGTCGGCATCGGCTATCCGAGCCACTGGCGCAGCTACGAAGGTCTCGCCATCCAGCGCACCAATCTGTTCAACAATCTGCGGAACGCCACCCTCTTCGACTACCGTTACGCGCTCGGCCGCATCGGCCAGCCAGTGGACCGCAAAGAGTGGTGCATGGAGCCGCAGACCGTCAATGCCGTCAACCTGCCGCTCGATAACGGCCTCAATTTTCCCGCTGCCATCTTTGGACCCCCATTCTTCGACCTGAAGGCGACCGACGCCGCGAACTATGGCGCGATCGGCACCGTCATCGGCCATGAAATTTCACACACTTTCGACTCCGAAGGCGCCGAGTTCGACTCGCAAGGCCGCGTACGCGACTGGTGGACTGCCGCCGATTTTGCCCACTTCAACGCGTCTATCGAAGCTCTCGCTCGTCAATACGACACGTACGCTCCCTTCGCGGATCTCCACCTCAACGGCCACCAAACTCTCGGCGAAAACATTGCCGACCTCGCCGGCATCACCGCTTCGCATGACGCCTGGCTCGCCTCCTTGCACGGCCAACCCGCCCCCGTCGTGCCCGGCCCGGTGGTCAACGGGCAAGCCAACACGCTCACCGGTGAGCAGCAATTTTTCCTTGGCTACGCGCAATCGGAAGCCGGCAAGAGCCGCGAAGCCGCCCTGCGCCAGCAGGTGCTCACCGACCCGCACTCCCCTTCCGAGTACCGCGCCGACACCGTCCGCAACCTCGACGCCTGGTACGCCCCTTTCAACGTCCAATCCGGCCAAACGCTCTATCTCGCTCCCGAGCAGCGCGTCCACATCTGGTAAAGCCGTAAGGAGCGAAGCGTAAAGTGCCATCGCCGCTAACTGCCACTCACAACTAATACTGAAGCCTCACGACTCACCCTCACAGCCTTATGCATACACTCGGCCACACCCGCGGTTCCCACCGAAGAGACCACCTGCTGCTGACGCCGGATACCTTTGTCCGCACGCCGCTTCCCGGGCTCACCGGCGGTCTGGCAATCGTGCATGTCGCGCCGCAGGCGGGAGCCGCGTTCACGCAGATGACGGTGGAGTTCGAGGCCGACGGAACGCTCACCGAAGGCCCGACGCAACGCCTCCTGTACGTGCTCGAAGGCGATCTGCGGCTTGAGCATACCGGAAGCGACGACACGCACACGCTGACCGCCGGAAGCTACGCCTTCCTTCCCACCGGCCACGACCACACCCTGACCGCGGTCACTGCCTCGCGTGTAGCGGTTGTTGAGAAACCCTTTCTGCCGCTCGACCCCGAGCATCTCGCCGAAGACGAAGACCGCTTCCCCGAGTTCCTCATTGGACGCGAACAGGATCTTCCCTCGACAGCCCTCAACGGCGACGAAGGTCTTGAGGTACGCGCCCTGCTTCCTGCGTCGCTCCGCTTCGACTTTGCCTGTAACACCATGACCTATGCTCCCGGCGCGTCGCTCCCGCAGGTGGAGGTTCACTATATGGAGCATGGCCTCCTGATGCTCGCCGGCGGCGGTGTGTACCGGCTCGGCGAACAGTGGTACCCGACGGCAGCCGGCGATTTCATCTGGATGGCACCCTTCTGCCCGCAATGGTTTGGAGCGCTCGGCAAGGTTCCCGCCAAGTACCTCATTTACAAAGATTTCAACCGCCACACGCTGGCATGATCGCGGCTGGCGCGTAAATTTTGGGAAAACACTCCGCGTCCACGGTGAAGAATGATGCTCGGCCGGGGTATGATGGTGACTGATGGCGTTCCCGCCCCAGACAGCGGCTGGCAACGTCACAAGACAGAAGAGATCACGTAGCGCCAGTTTGCGCCCTTTCCGAACACTCGTGAACTACAAGCACGCTCAGGGCAAAAAACAAACGGCCTCGGTCTCTTACAGAACGACTCTTTAGACAAAGTGCTTCTGAAGCAGGAAGCGAGTTGCGCAGGAATCTGTTCAGGACGACCTATGCGGTGTCACTCGCGGCTTGCGCCATTCCGCCTGGGAGCCAGGATTCAGAGTCGAACCTTTCGTCTACAGGATGCTTGTCGCGCAACGGGACGAGCGAAACTTTTTCGGGCCTCTCAACGACTAAGCATCACAAATGCCCGCCGCGCCAGCGTGTGACGGAAAAGTTGCATTTGTGCCTTGCGAAACACTAACACGAGAAAGGTACAGGCAATGGCCAAGAATTCTGGTATCTTTCTGGTAACTTCTTAGCGTTTCGTTTCGACTTTCGCTTTCTCTTACTAGCGCTCCAAACAAGGATCGATACCTACGATGGTGAAACCTCTCCGCAGCGACGACCCCAATCCTCCTAGTGTGCAGTTCAAGGATTTCGGCCTTCTCAACGACGGCGCCCAAAGCAAGGGAGCGTTCATTATTTTTATTGTTACGTAGATGTTTTTGTTCTAGTTGTTATTAGTGGTCGGCAGCGCGGTAAAGAATACCAT
>CALMON010000046.1 GCA_937871785.1 uncultured Granulicella sp. | reverse complement strand
CGCAGTTGCAAAAGAGTACGCCGCTACGCGGGGCCGGACCGTCGTTCTCTCTCTGAGAAGCAGTCGGATCGTGCGGCTGTCACAGCCCAGATTCGGGCCGAGCTGCAGCAGGCTGGCCGACTTGCCCGAGACCAGGGCGACCGTCCAATGTTGAGAGAGCAACAGTTCAGGCAAGCTGGCCGGGCGGCGGATTACAAGCCCGGCGATGTGGTCCAGTACGGCAAGGGCAGTCCAAAGCATGGCCTGCTGCCAAAGACCGAGGCCACCGTAGAAACCGTGGACTCGCGCCGTAACCTCATCGTTGTCAGAACCGGCCAGGATGATCTTGTCACCTACAGCCCATCCCGTTTGAAGACCGCGACCAACGATTCCAAAGTGTACCGCCCTGAGTTGCAGCCCATCTCCCAGGGCGAGCGCATCCGCATTACGCGGAACGACAAAGAGCTGAACGTCCGAGCCGGCGACTTCGCGACCGTGACCAGGATTGACGCCAAAGGCGGTCTAAAGGTTCGGCTGGACAGTGGGAAAGAGATTGGCTTGACCGCAAAGCAGTCCCGCCACGTTGAGCACGGTTATGCAGTCGAAAGCGCCCGCCGCGTTCGGCCGAGCGGTTCATCGTCACTGGCAACGAAACGGCGACCAAAGCCCTCAGAAGTGTTCCCGTCCACGCGCGGGACCTCTCCATTCACACCACGGCCCCGGCAAGTCAGCAGCAGCAGGCTCCCGAACGGGAGAAGACTCCGCAGCACGAACAGGCGCAGAAGCCGCCGCAGCGGGAGATTCAGCGCGGCTACGGGATCGGCCTAAGCCTCGAAGCGTATTACTGTAAAGACATAAATACACCCGTCGCCGGAGCGGTGCGGAATGTGGAAGACGCAGGCAGCATCGGCGTCTTCCAACGGGCTGTGCGAAGGGTGGGACAGATTCACCGTTCCACGCTTTGCATGGACCGGTCATTTCCACGGTAGCTTCGCCTGTTGCGCCCATGGATTTATCTCGTTCCAGCAGAGCCTCAAAAAGGGGGAAGGGGCAAGATCGCCCTTCCCCTCCCGCAGTGCGGACACCATCCTTAGGATGCAGCCTCAGATGAGCTTGTCTAGCGTGATGGGCAACTCGCGAATGCGTTTGCCTGTCGCGTTGTAGATTGCGTTTCCAATAGCAGCAGCCACGCCGACGAGTCCGATCTCTCCCAAGCCTTTCGCGCCGATCGGGTTGACGATGTCGTCCTCCTCTTTGACGAAGATGACTTCAATGTCATGCACATCGGCGTTTACCGGTACATGGTACTCGGCCAGGTTGTGGTTCATGATTCGACCGAACTGATGGTCGGTTTCAGCCTGCTCCTGAAGAGCCATGCCTATGCCCCAAACCACCCCGCCAAGAATCTGACTGCGGGCCGCTTCGTGATTGATGATGCGCCCGCCCGCAATCGCGCTCACCACCCGGCAGACCGACACGGTGCCGAAATCTTCGTCCACCTCGACTTCGGCAAACACGGCCGAGTGAGTGTAGCTCTTATATCCGTGCTGCTTGAGGAAGTTCGGCCCCGTCTTGGTCTTTTCCGCGATCGGTTGGCCGTCGCCCGACGAAAGTGCGACAGCCAGGGTCACGAACTTCGTGGAATCGCTGCGCAAGGAAATGCGCTCATTGACGAATTCCACGTCTTTGAACGATGCGTGCTTCAAGGGCGAATCGTCGAGTCCGGAGGCGAGCTTGAAGACCTTCTCCGCAACAGCCTTGCACGCTTCCGTGACGGCTGTTCCGACAGAAGAGACGGTCCAGGAGCCTCCTTCCAGCGGGGCGACGGGTAGCTCCGAGTCGCCCAGCTTCACGACCACCTTTGCAAGCGGCAGACCGAGTGCTTCGCCGGCAAGAATCGCCATCACGGTGTAGGTGCCGGTGCCGATATCGGCCGTGCCGCTGGCGATTGTCAACGTACCGTCCGGCGCAAGTGTTGCTTTCGCGGCGGCCGGCATTTGCGGAGATTCCCAAACGCCACCGGCCATGCCGCGCCCGACCAGGGCGGTGCCACGGCGTTCCGTGCGCGGCGTCGGCTTGCGTTCGTTCCAGCGAAACATCGCCGCCCCCTGCGCGTAACAGGCTTTCAGCTCCTTGCTGGAATACTTCTTACCGTGGTTCTGGTCTTTTTCAGCATAGTTCTGCAGTCTCAGATCGACGGGATCGCGACCTGTGGCGACGGCCAGTTCATCCATCGCCGTTTCTATCGCCCAAACGCCCTGTACAGCGCCAGGTGCACGCATATCGCCCGGAGTGGAGATATCCATGGACACCGTTTTCTCTTCCATGGTGGCGTTCTCGCAGAGGTAGCTCAGGCCGCTCCAGTTCGCGATGACTTCAAAGTAGTTCTCGTAACGCGAGGTGGCCTGCAACGATTCGTTATGCATCGCGAGCAGGGTGCCGTCCGTGTCGGCACCGAGGCGGATCTCCTGCAGCGTTTCCGGCCGATGGCTGAGAGTGAACATCTGGTCTCTCGTAAGCGTTAACCGGACCGAACGCTTCAGCGCCTTAGCCGCCATCGCAGCAAGTATGAGCTGATATTGCGGCCTCAATGCCGATCCGAACGCCCCTCCAACAAACGGGCTTTCTACACGGACGTCGTCCTTGGAAAGGCCGAGCGCATTACAGACCAGGAGCTGGCTATTGGTAACACTTTGCGTCTTATCGTAGATCGTCATCGTCTCGTCTTCATTCACGATGACGGTGGTGGCGAACAACTCAATTGGATTGTGGATCTCCGTCGGAGACAGGTATCCCTTGGCAAGCTTTACAGGCGCGTCGGCATACGCCTGAGCCGAGTTGCCCCGGTTCTTTGGTGGCGGCTCGATGCCTGCGCGATTTGACTTCTCAACCTTCTTCGCCTCCTGCACAGCGAACGTCATATCCGTCTGGTGCGTCAGTGCCTTGTACGACACATCAACCAGCCTGGACATGGCCCGTGCTGCCTCAAACGTTTCCGCAACACACAGCGCAACCGGTTGACCACTGTGATGAATATGCTCGTCGTACAGGGGACGCAGCGGCTTGCCGTCGGTCGGGGCGTCTTCGTCAAGATACGACTTGTTGAACCAGGCCATGTGCGGCCGGTTCTTGTGGCTAAATACCTCAATTGCGCCGGTTACCGCCATGGCCGCAGCGGTGTCGATGCTGTCGATTTCGCCATGTGCAATCCCACCTGAGACCACAACTGCATACACCATGTCCGGGGCGAAGAACTCTGCGGCGTACTTTGCCGCGCCCGACACCTTGGCGGGTCCGTCGATACGATTCACGTCTGTACCAATCAGATGGGTGTTCATGCCTGTTCTCCTTCGTGGGCTGCCTGCTCAAGCGCACGCACTACGGTGACCGGTGCTAACTTCAGTTTGAAGTCGTTTTCGCCGAAACCCTGCGCGCCCGCCAAAAGCGCACGCTGGAACTCATGGTAGGTATCGCGGTTGGCAGGCTTGCCGACTAAAAGTTGCTGCTCCAGTTGCTGATTTCGCCAGGGCTTATGTGCCACGCCGCCGAGTGCGACGCCCGCTCTGGCAATCACCCCGTCCGCGACTTCAAGACCTGCCGCTACAGACACCAGAGCGAACGCATACGACTGCCGGTCCCTTACTTTGATATACGCGGAGTGACCGGCAAAGCCGGTCC
>CALMON010000045.1 GCA_937871785.1 uncultured Granulicella sp. | reverse complement strand
GCCGCAGTCGACACGCAAAAGAAAACGCTCCCTGAACTGCTCGAACAGTACAAGCCGGCTGTGGCTGAAGCTGCGAGGAGCTAGCTTACTGCTGCGAGGCGAGTGCTCCGTATTTCGGGAGGGCTCGCTTCCAGCGCCTCGCATTCCCAGCGCCTGATGTTGCGATTCGAAGGTCAGTTCGCAATCATCCCCCGGAGGAAGGGAACCTTGTGCTCGCCAAACCTCTGAACGACGCCTCTACCCGGCCGAAGCTAATCAGTGTTCATGTCTGTGGTTCCTGTGGTCACGCTTCTCGGCGTGAAGATCCAGACGGAACACCGGATGTGAATGGAGAATTGCACTGTACGAAGTGCGGGCATAGCGGCGCCCTGAATGTTCAAGTGATCTCTTCTGGTGACGAGCGCCTAAGCAGCTGATGGTTCGAGAGGTAAAGAACGCTGTTGTTGTGCTGCTGAGGGCGACAAAAGACGGCGCATCGATGCTCGGACGAACTCACTTGTGAGGCGACTTTCGTCATCGCACCGAGTGATAAGTGAGGTCCTCACCGTCAAGGACGGCGCTCGAAGTGGCCTCATGGTAAGCCCGTCGCGGGCTATGCGCCAAGCTGCGTTTCGCACGAGAAAGGCGACTCCCGTGTGCTGCGCGACCAAGTGAGCTGCCTCTTCACCGGTAGTTACGTGATGAAGAGATCGCGGCCGTATGCTTCGCTCCCGCGACAAGGCAAACAGTTGATCGTGCAGAGCCGGATGGACATGTCTGCCGTATACGACCCAAACACGATCGACAAAGTCACTGAGAGATACGGACGGGTGCTCGGCTGCTGCATCTGTTGACTTGAACACAACGTACAAAGGAAACGAGTCTACATCCAGAGTGTTGAGTCGCTTGTCTGGAACGTGAGCGACAACGAGTGCGGTATCCAATTCTCCGGTGAGAACATTGCGGCTCAGTTCCAGAGAAAAGTTACTGGAGGCGTGAACCCGTAGAGAGGGGAACAAAGGCAAACGCGCTGCAAGAATCCTGGACACTAAATATGGATCCGCGTCAGGTGCGCTGCCGAAGTTGAAGACGGCCTCCGCACCCGCAGCAGCAGCACGAGTCAGATGCACCGCTCGATCCAAATGCAGGAGAACCAGACGCGCCTCTTCGATGAAGGCTCTACAGGGTTCAGTGAGAGCGACTCCTTGATTGTTCCTCTCGAAAAGAACCACACCGAGGCGATCCTCAAGGTCCTGTATCTGTTTCGTAAGCGCCGGTTGTGTAAGGTGGAGACGTATGGCTGCACGAGAGAAATTCAACTCGTTCGCCACCATCACTGCTGCCTGGAGAAGCCGAACGTCGATCTGGTGCATGACCCCATGACCTCCAACGGAACTCTCGAATGCGTCGGAAACACGGGTCGGACAGGGCTTTGACCCGATACGAAAGTTCATTCCTTCCGCACAGGCATTGTCAATACCCCAGTAGGGACTTGTCCTTGTTTTAAGCTCCTTTCCCGTTTTGGCATAAACAGCGACAGCATCTTCGAGTGCATTCGTTCGTTCCTTCGGTGCCTAAGTTGTGCAACTAGCGCCTGTATTCCCCCGGGGAATGTACGGAATACGAACTTTCATTGGACGGGGCGGGGTTCTGCCAAGGAAGCTTGCGCTAGTCCCCACTTCTGCTCAGCGGAGGTTCGTCATGGATCAAAAGAAGCCTGTCGGCCGCGCCTTACCAACTGCGCTGATTGCCGGCAAAGAAATAGAACTGCTACTGGATAGCCACGAAGCTGCGGCGGTCCTCGGGGTTCATCCCAGGACGCTACAGCGTATGGCTCACCGAGGCCAGATTGCGGGCGTCCAGGTTGGGAAACTCTGGCGATTTCGTGCATCCGCTCTCGCCGAATGGATCGATCACGCCATTGCAAGTTGATGTCGGAACCCGCAATTCACAAGTGATTTCACTCACTTAGCCGCTCGAACGAGCGTAAAATTGTGATAGCCAAACGTGCTGCGGGTCGAAGGAAACCAAGATGCGCGCATGTTATCAATTCGGAAGTCTCGTCATAAAGAAGCGGGCGAAGGGCGCCAACGCTTGGGAGTTTCGATACTACGAGGACACGTCAACCGGAGAGCGCAGGCGCAAGTCCTGCATCATCGGGAGCGTGGACAAGTACAGGACCGAAGCTCTCGCTAGAAAAGCGGTCGAAGCTCTTCTCCTCAAACTCAACTCTGAAACACCGCTGCAGAGAATGGCCGTGGTGACGTTCGGTGGAGTTTGCGACCGTTACGTTCAGGAAGAACTTCCCGAACGCTACTCGACTCGCAAGTCGTACCTCTCCAATATCGAACTGCACCTGAAGCCGCGATGGGGCGATTACCTGCTGGACAAGATTCGGCCTATGGCGGTCGAAGATTGGTTGAAGAACTTGGAGATGGCGCCTAAATCCAAGACGCACATCCGCAGCCTGATGCACCTGATGTTTCAGTGTGCAGCACGCTGGGAACTCTTCACCGAGCAGCGTAATCCCATCGGACTGGTCCGCGTTAAGAACGGCACGCGACGCCGAGTTCGGCCCACCATTCTCACGGAGGACTCGTTCCACGCCATCTTGTCGACTCTTCGCGAGCCGTACAAAACGATGGTCGTCATAGCGCAGTGTCTGGGTCTCCGCGTGAGCGAGATCGCGGCACTGAAATGGGAAGATTTCGACTTCGACAAACGCCAGTTGCTCGTTCAGCGCAGCATCGTGAACGGGCGGGTGGACGACGTGAAGACCGAGTACTCCCACGACTACGTTCCACTGCACGATTCGCTTGTAGAGGTTTTGCTCGACTGGAGTTCGCAGGCCTACCCGACGGAAGAAGGCTGGGTATTCGCGAATCCGATGACCAACCGGCCGTACTATCCAACTGAGATCCGAAAGCGGCACCTGAAACCGCTAGGACTCAAGTTGGGATTGGGTGCGATCGGCTGGCATACGTTCCGCCACACGTATCGCTCATGGCTGGACGAGACGGGCGCTCCAATGAAAGTGCAACAGGAGCTGATGCGGCATGCTTCGATCCAGACGACCATGAATGTCTATGGACAGGCAATGCCGGCTTCCAAGAGGGAAGCCAATTCGAAGGTCGTGCAGATGGTCCTCACCCCCACCAGGATGAGCGCCTAGAAGCACCAGATCTTCTTATTGGGAGATATTGGGAGCGCGTTTGATTTGCCCAAACGGCGTAACTGATTGATTTGATTGGTTGCGGGGGTAGGATTTGAACCTACGACCTTTGGGTTATGAGCGACCTAACTAACACGTATATTGTTGACTCTAAAGCGCTAATGGCGACTCAAAAGTACGGAAAAGTACGCATCGGACAGGCTATCGGGAGCGCATCGGGAGTGAATTTCGACCGTTGGGTTTTGTGACATTTTGTGCCCAACAGTGAGTTCGACCGTTGGGTTTTACGGATCGGATTTTTCCTGTGCGCAGATTCTGGAAGCGCATGTTGTTTCAGCGGGTTGCATCGAACATTCCCACTCCCAATCGACTCCCGATGACAGGAGTGAGAGTCCTGTCTTCCCACCACGCCACAGACGCAAGTTCCGGCAAAATGAGCTATGGCATCTCTGATTGAGGGCATACTGAGGAGAGCAGACGGACTGGCCGAGGGTACTCCGGTCAGCAGCAGGACGTTCCTGGATCTGGGGACAAAGCCTGCAATTCGCAACGCGCTCTTGCGGCTCCTTCGGTCGCAAAAGCTCCTTCGAGTTGGCAGGGGAATCTATGTCGTGCCGGTTGTCAGCCGTTTTGGGAGCAGCGCTCCTTCGGCCCATCGGTTCATCGAGGAGTTGTCCAAGCAAGCTGGTGAAGACATTGTTTCGTCGGGTGCGACAACCGCAAACGCTCTTGGCCTGACAACGCAGGTGCCCGTCCAGATGGTCTATTGGACATCCGGCCGCAGCCGGAAGTTGAATCTCGGAAAGCTAGTGCTCCACTTGGAGCGTGTCCCCTCCTGGCAGCTTGTCCTCGCCGAGGAGCCCGCTGGAGAGATCGTCCGTGTCCTAGCGTGGGCTGGCCCGGAGCATGTTCATTCGGCGCTGGAGAAGGTCGCGGAAAAGGTCCCCCGATCCGAGATGGTGAAGGTGGCTCAGCACGCCCATCGGTTTCCACGCTGGTTGTCGGACGCCTTGAGTCGGAGTACCGCCATTGCCCGGCAATAGTTGGCAAGGCAGAAGGAACTCTTAATAGCGTCCGCTGCTATTAAAGGATAACCTCTTATGGTTTAATAG
>CALMON010000044.1 GCA_937871785.1 uncultured Granulicella sp. | reverse complement strand
CATCGGCAAGGTTTTTACTTCGAACGGCTCCCCGGCCAGGTTGCGGGCCTGGCGCAGCCGCTGCAGGTTTTCGGCGAGCGGCAGGTGGTTCTCGTCCGCCGTGTTCGGCTCGACAGCCGTGAGGATCGTGTTTTCCGCGACAAAGCGCGAAATGTCGTCGACATGCCCGTGCGTGTCGTCGCCGGCACAGCCGCGGTTCAGCCAGATCACGCGTTCAATGCCCAGGTGCTCGGCAAATGCCCGCTCCAACTCGTCGCGCGACACCCCCGGATTCCGCTGCTGCACATCGCTCAGCAGGCATTCTTCGGTGGTCAGCAGAACGCCCGCACCGTTGGTGTCGATGCTGCCGCCCTCAAGCACGAGCCGGTGCGCTTGCCCGCCGGCAAGCGCTACTGTGGGTTCGATGCAGGGCAACGCATACAGTTCGGCGACGTAGCCGGGTATCTTGTCGTCGTTGCGCCAGTTGTCGTACTTGGCCCAGGCGTTGAATTTCCAGTTCGTCAGGGCGAGCTCGCCACCGGGCTGCCCTTCGCCGCCGGCAAGCCGCTTCACAAAAATTGGCCCGGAGTCCCGCAGCCACACGCGATCCGTACGCCACAAGTGGAAATGGAGCCGCGCCAGGTTTGCCCCCTGACGCCGCAGCATAGCCGTCGCGCGCTTTTCCGCGGGGGCGTCGTTCACCAGAATGTGGACGTCTTCGGCCCGGGACAGGTGCCGCACAATCTCGCAATAGACCCACGGGATCGGCTGAAACTTGTTCGGCCAATCCTCCGGATTGTGCGGCCAGGCGATCCACGTCGCGGCATGGGCAGCCCACTCGGCGGGCATACAGTAACGAGCGCTGGAAGGGAAAGTCACCTCTCCATTTTAGCGGTTTGCGATGGCCCGCCGACGAGGCCGGTCCAGTCAGCCAGCCGACGCAGGCAGCCGAGTCAGGCGGCCAGGGCCTGCCGGCAAAGCCCTTGCTGAAACAGCCGCAAATACTTCCGAGCTGCCGTCGGCACATTGCTGGCCGGCTCTGGCAGGCGGAGGTAATCCACATGTCCTGGCGCCCGTGACGGCCACGCCGTGGTGTCCACATAGCCCATCGACCAGTCCGGAAACTCACGGCGCGCGATCTCGCTCTTGAACAGCACTTTCGGGCTGCGATGCCGCGGGTCGCGTGCGATCGAGTGGTAGATGAGGTCAATATGAGTCGGCTCGCCCTCAAGCACCTGCAAAAACGAGCCTTCGTGGTACAGCAGCATGCCGCTCACGCCATAGGTGGTATTCCGCATTCGCGCTTTCGCGAGCAATGCTTTGAGGGCGTCGGGAGTGAATGGCGCGGTGGCCGCGCTGGCGTACACAAGCTGGATCATCGTTATCTCCTCTGTGAAGGAGTTATCGGCTGAATGCGACTGCGGGATAGAACGGTGCCGACACGGGAACCATGACTCAGGCCGCCAAAACAACGGCAGAGTTCGCCAAAGCCTGTCTGAAGGCTTTCGCGCCCGGCCGGGGCTTCGTCGGCGGAGTTTGCCGAGCGAGACTATGTTCCTGTAAAACAGACACATGCGGGAGTAGTTCAGTGGCAGAACGTCAGCTTCCCAAGCTGAATGTCGCCGGTTCGATCCCGGTCTCCCGCTCCAGATTACCTAAGACGAAGAAGAGGGGTCGAGTTCTTGGACTCGACCCCTCTTACTGCCTCCGTGCTACCCCTTATTTCTGGGCAGTTTGCGTTTTCTGCTGTGCCGGCAGGGTGTGGTTTTCAAGCGCCTGCGCTTCTGGCATAAAGGTGAGTGCCTTGTTGATCTGCGGGTCCCACTCGGCGCGCACGCGCAGGCCTTCGTTCTGGCCGAACTGCGAGGTGAACAGTTCGCTCTTGATGCTCGCCTTGATCCAGTCGACGTTGGCCGCGATGTCTGCGTCCGTGTAGTCGATCTTCTGTGACTTCAGGAAATCCTTGAACTGGCTCAGTAACGCGTCATCGATTACGAGGTTTTTTTCCACCGTATGCGTCGACAGGTAATGCTTGGAAAAGTTGAAGAACGCGTAGTGAATCAGCAACGAATCTTCGAAGTGATTACCCTTGACGTTCTCGATTTTCTCATCCGGAGTGATGCCACCGCCGCCATAGACGGTACGGCCGGAGTCGGTGAGCTTCACCTCGCGGTTCGCGTTGTCTTTGGGCTGCGTGGCGCTGTCGCGAACGTAATAGTAGTCGTACAGTGACACATTGTTGTAATTACGCTGAATGAGGCGGCCTGACGGCGTGTAGTAATGGAAGGTCGTGAGAGCGAGACCCATGGTGCCGTCGGAAATCGGGAACACCGTCTGCACCAGGCCCTTGCCAAAGGTGGTTTCGCCGACAATCAATGCGCGGTCGTGATCCTGCAGTGCGCCTGAAACGATCTCGGCGGCAGAAGCGGTGTTACGGTTCACAAGAACGACGATCGGGTACTTGGCATCGGAGCCGTGGGGCGTAGTGTAGACCTGCGGAGAGAAGGCGCGGCCGCGCTGCGACACGACGACCTGCCCCTTTTGCAGAAATTGCGACGACATATCGACTGCCTGATTGAGCAAACCACCAGGGTTGCCGCGCAGGTCAATCAAAAGGCCGTTGATCGGTCCAAACTTGTCGAGCGCGTCGGACACTTCGCGAGACGTGGTCTCAATAAAGCTCGTGACGTGGATGTAACCGACACCCGGCTTGATCAGGAAGGCGAGATCGACTGAGTAGCGTGGAATTTCGTCGCGAACGAGGTCGAAGACGAGCGGTTTGGCCGAGCCTTCGCGCCCCATCGTTACCGCCACATGCGTTCCGCGGGGCCCTTTCAGCATGGAGGCCACCGCGACGGAATCCAGAGACTCGGTGGTCTTGCCGTCGACCGCCAGGATCACATCGCCGGGGCGGATGCCGGCCTTATACGAGGGCGTGCCTTCAAACGGCGCGAGTACGACGATTTTCGTACCCTGCGGCTGGATCGACATGCCGACGCCGTAATATTTGCCGTGCTGGTCTTCGCGCATCTGCGCAAAGGCCTTGGGGTCGTAGAAATTGGAGTGCGGGTCGAGCACGTGGAGCATGCCGGGGATGGCGCCGTCGTAAACGGCTTTGTCGACCTTGTCGCCGTCAAGGTGCTCGGCGTAGTTCTGTTCGACGATGCCGTACACGTCGGTAAAGGAATGGAGGGAATCGCGCAGGGTCGACTCTTGCGAGGCCGACTGGGCGGAAACCTTGCCGCCGTACATGGAGCCGGCGATGGCGCAGGTGGTAAGAAAAATTGTCGCGGAAAAAAGCGAACGCCGGGTACGGTTGACCATAGTTTCTGCTGCCCCTTTGGAACGGATCGCGCACGGCACAGCGTGGGCGCGACACGTTCCGATTGGACGGAGTATAGCATCGCGGGGTTAGCCACACTCAAGGTGGGCCGGCGTGCGCTTGCGGCCTAACGCCACGTTGTGTCGTTTGCCTCGCGTTGCGGCGGCTTGCCGCGGCAGGAATCCGCGGCTGCGATGCCGCGTGGCGACAAACAGGTAAAATAAGGAGCGGCTCCCGATGGAGATTAGCCCTAACCTCTTGCGCGGTTGGCGGTCTAAGCAGAATACCGAGAGCAGAGCTTCGTCTATGAGGCGAATAAGGGAACGGATGATCACGAAGCAGATCAGCAGGATGTTGTCGTTAGGGATCTTTTCGGCCGGAGCCTGGATGGCTGGCGCGCTGATAGCCGGCGCGGGGTTGGGAAGCGCGCACGCGCAAACGGC
>CALMON010000043.1 GCA_937871785.1 uncultured Granulicella sp. | reverse complement strand
GTCGTTTGCGTTTTGTCCGTTGGCGGCGGTACCCGCGACAGGCAATCCGGCGATTTTCTGGAACGCATTCACGATCTGCAGCGACAGCGGATTGTAAGCAGCCTGCGGCACCGGCGTGCCCGCGGGGTAGATCACCGTAGGGTTCAGCGCATTGCGAACAGGCACCACAAAAATGCCGTTCAGTTCATTCTGCGTGGGGAGTGTCAACACAAACAGCGGCTTCGTGATGGCACGCAGGCCTTCGTAGTCCACAAAGAAGAACAGCTTGTCATGAAGGATGGCGCCGCCCACATTTCCGCCGAACTGGTTGCGATTCGTGGTGGGCTTGCGAAACGCGACGGGGCCGTTGGTGCCAATCAGCGTCGGCTTGAAGAATCCCGCGGCGTTCAGGTCGGTGTTGCGCAGAAATTCGTACGCTGTCGCGTGCAGGCGGTTGCTGCCCGACTGCGAAGCAACGTTGATGGTCGCGCCGGAACTGCGGCCGTATTCCGCGCTTTCGTTGTTAGTCACCACGCTGAACTGCGCCACGGAGTCCGGCGGCACCGAGATGATCTGGTTGTCGAAGCCCTGATTCGATTCGCCATAGGAGTTGTTGTCCATGCCGTCGAGCAGGAAATTGTTGAACACCGACCGCTGTCCATTGACGTTATAGGCACCTTGACGGATGAGACTGTTGCCGTTGCTCGAAGTAGTAGCCGCCGTCGGCGCCTGACGCACACCCGTCACCAGCCCCAGCAGATCGGTGTAGCTGCGGTTGACCAGCGGCAGGCCTTCAGTCTGTACGTTCGTGATGATCTGGTCACGCTGGCTCGACTCGGTTTCGATCTGCAGCGCAACGTCCGAAACCTCGACCGTCGTTTCGGCCGTACCTACCTTCAAGCCAAGGTCGATGCGCTGCCGGTTGCCGACGGACACTGTGATGTTCTGCGCGACTGCCCGGGAAAAACCCTGTGCGCTGGCGGTGACGGTATACACGCCAACGCGCAACTGTGGCACATCGTAATTTCCCGATGTGTCGGTTTTCACATCGCTGCTGGTGCCCGTAGCCGTGTTGACGACGTTCACATCCGCGTTGGGAACAGGCGCCCCGCTCGCATCGCGAATGGTTCCGAGAAGACTCCCGTTTTCATACTGCCCATAAAGCGGCGCAAGCGGAAATAGCAGCAGTGACGCGAGAATTGTAAGAAACGTCACGCGGAGGCAGATAGAAAGTCTTGGCATACCGGGAAGTGAAACAGGAGAACGTGAAACCACGGTTACGTCGCCATGAACATTCGATGGCAGCCGTCGCTGGCGGAGCAAGCATGCTCAAGTCCGAGGGCCGCAAAGCTCACTACCTCTAACTCGATGTGACCCGCCCCGACACACGCACGGCGCGGCGTGATCTTACATGGTGCCCGGCCGAGTCGATGGGGTTGGTGGGCGCGGCGGTACCGATGATGCCATACAGCGAAACGTAGGTGACATCTTCCAGACGGTTCCGGCGCGGTCGAGATTATCGACCGGCCGCAAATCAACCCGACTCGCCATCAGCGGCCGCTCGCACGGCTGCAGTTAGCCTGCGCTCTGGCGCAGGAAGGCAAGAAGCCGGCCGCCGCGCGGCCGTCTACCACGGTTTCCAGTCGCCTGGACAAACGCCGATCCGGGCTCGGGCCTCGCCTCTACTGCAAGAGCCGAGCCGCGCTCCGAAAATAGCAAGACTCTTCAGGCGAAGAGAAGAAGTGCAGCCTTTAACCCATATCCAGTCCCATCGCGTCGTTGACGGCGTGTGCCAAAGCCTGCTCCGTTCCGAGATAACGTTCAGTTGTCTGTATGGAGGCATGACCCAGAAGCAGCTGTATCTGTTCGAGGTCACCGCCGGCCTTCCTGCAAAGCTTCGCGCACGTACGCCGTAGATCATGTGGCGCCAGCTTCCCAAGCTCAGTCGCTTTGGCATACCGCATGACCAGCCGCCACACGGCCTTCTCGTCCCTGATCTCCTCACCTGCGATCACCCCGCCCCGGCTTACCGGACGAAACAGTCTCCCATCCTCAATCCCGGCAGCGGCAAGCCAAGCGTCGATCCGGGTCTTCACGCCTGCCGGCACGGTGACTGTTCGAATCCGCCCGCCCTTCCCTTTCATATCGGGAAGCACCCATCGGCCTTCCCGCTGCTGCAGGTCTTCGATGCTAATTCGGAGGAGCTCGGCCCGGCGCAAACCGCAGCCGAGCAGCAACGCCAGTATCGCCCGATCGCGCAGGCCGGTGAGGGTTTTCGCATCGGGAGCGTTGAGCAGATCGTTGGCTTGTTCTTTCATGAGCCAATTCCCTACCCGGTTGCCGCGCTTTTCGAGGCCGGGCACCCGCTCGATTGCTGCTGCTGTGGACGCGTCGAGCAGGCCGTTGTCTGCCATTTAGCGGGCGAGCTTGCGAATGGGCGAGAGCCGGAGGTTAAAGGTCGAGGAGGACAG
>CALMON010000042.1:10831-11892 GCA_937871785.1 uncultured Granulicella sp. | reverse complement strand
GTTGAAGACACCGTTCACGGACGGGAAGAGCGGCGGCGTCGTCGTTACGGTGTTGTTGTACGAGTAGCGGCCGAAGAGAGTGTTGTTTGCACTCAGATGAGCATCGATGCGTGCGTCGGCAAGGCTTGCAGTTTGAACGGCCGCGGGATTGAAGAGAAAGTTGTTCTGACGGATCCCCGTTGTCGTGTTCAGCGTGCCAGCCTGGTTGGGTAACGGATATAGATTGAAGTAGGCGAGCGCCGTCGGGTTTACCTTACCGGTAAGGTCCGGCCCGCCAAGGTCGGAAAGATTGCCGTTGCGCTCGCTTGCGCTCGGGACCGTGCTCAGGTAGACCGACTGCGTTCCGTCGATGCGGCGGTAGCATTCGTAGTCGGTGAAGAAGAACAGCTTGCCGCGGTATAAGGGCCCGGCGAAGCTGCCGCCGTACTGGTTCTGGCGCAGTTCCGGCTTGCGGGCGAGCGTGGTGCTGGTGGCGAAGTAGTTGCGAGCGTCAGTGACATCGTTGCGGAAGTACTCAAAGAAAGAGCCGTGGAACTTTTCCGTCCCGGACTTTGTGATGACATTGATCACGGCGCCGGCGGTTCGGCCTACCTCCGCGGTGTAGAGATTGATGTCGGTTCTTACTTGGTCGATCGCTTCCACGGACGGCCGTAACTCGATTACCCCTTCATAACGGGAATTGTTGTCCAGCCCGTCAATCAGCTCGTTGTTCTCTCCTTCGCCCTGGCCGTTGGCGGAGACCGCGGAGGAAAGCCGCCGGTCCCCGCCATGGCCGCCATTGCTGGTGGAGTTGGGGGATCCCGCGTTGACGCCGACGGTCGTCTCCACCAGAGCGACAAAGTTGCGGCCATTGATTGGAACGTCCTGCACCGTTGCAGCGGTCAGCGTAGTGCCCACATCGGTGCTGTCGGTCTGAAGCGCGGTGGTCTGCGCGGTCACTTCCACCTGCTCCGACGAAGCGCCGATTGTCAGACTGGAGTCAATCCGAGTCCGGTCACCTCCAGCCAGGCTGATCCCTTGCGCGACAACCATTTTGAAGCCGGTCAGGGTGACGCTCAGCG
>CALMON010000042.1:0-10821 GCA_937871785.1 uncultured Granulicella sp. | reverse complement strand
GTATAGGCTCCGTCGGTTCCCGTTGTGGTAGTACGCTTTTCCCTCGTGCCGGTGTTTTGAATGGTCACTAATGCACCCGGTACCGTTGCGCCGCTGGTGTCGGTCACCGTACCCAACACGTCCGCAGTGGCTACCTGGCCTTCCGCGCGAGGTCCGGCAGCGAGGAAGAGAAAGCAGGCGAGCAGTAGACAAGCAGTGGAACAGAAAGCGGACCAACGAGGAAGGCAAATACCCGCGCGATTGTGGTAGATCAGCAGAGCTTTCTGATAAACACACCGCACGGTGTGCAGGATGTGGGCGAGCCGAGAGTGCTTCATTATTTCCCTCCGGAAGAACG
Organism: uncultured Granulicella sp.; assembly: GCA_937871785.1. Lineage (GTDB taxonomy): Bacteria > Acidobacteriota > Terriglobia > Terriglobales > Acidobacteriaceae > Granulicella. The sequence goes on along the minus strand of CALMON010000042.1, from coordinate 10,484 downwards.
CAAGCCTGACCTTCGACACCATGTACTTCCGCCAGAGCCGCTGACCGACGAACATTCACTGCGCTCCGTTCTGAAGATGGCCTTGCTTTCAGGTCAACCGATCGGGTAACACGTTATCGCAGAGGATACTGCACCTCCACCTGTTTCTTTGTCAAGCAGTTTGTGACTGCACGGGATTGCTGGTCTTTTCGCTCCTGGACCGCCCTTCCTGGGCCAGCGTAAGTACACATGGATCTACCCGGTATTCCGGCAGCCATGATTGTGGAACGTGTTTACCATTACCGGTGCGGGATACGGGGGTACCTCCGCTTCGGATCACTCAGCACAAGCAAAACAGCGCCCAAGGGGCCGCAAGGCTATGCTGGCTATCCCTTTGGCTTTGGCGTCGCTGGAGTCGTGGGTGATGTGGACTCCCCCGGATGTGACTAACGGACGCAAAACAGGGGCCTCCGATGGATCGGAGCCCTCCCGGCATGCGCTTCGCTCCTCGGCGAGCGTCACCCGGCGACCAGCGTTCTGGCGACCTCCTGGAAGACGATCTTCGCAGCAATCTGCAATACGCGGGCATCAGTGGCTGTGCTCAGGATCAGACCCTCGTTAGCAGAGGAGATACGCTGTCGGGGATGCCGTAGTTGGGATGGGTGCCCGGGGCGCAGCCTTATAACAAGAACCTGCAGATAGAAAGATAGAAAGATAGAAAGGCGATGTATTTCTGCTCATAGTGTTGAACGGCAGCCGCAGCGTTGAACTTGTTGAAGCTGCTTACCGCTCCCAGGAGGAAGTCTGCCTGCGCAAAGCCGGAGTAGGAGCCGTTGGTGGTGAACAAACCGTTCTCGTTGTTGAATCCTTTTCTGTTGAAAGGCTCGTAGATGCCATCGAAGCCGAACTGAATGAAGGGCTTGCCATGCGAATAGGAGACGTCGTCGGCTGCTTGAATCTGGTTGGTATCCAGCGTAAGCGGCGCGCAGATGCTGATGCCGGCCAGCTTGAAACCACCGCTCAGGTTCAAGTTGAAGTAGTTGGGTTCGGGGTTGTAGATCTGGGAGCCAAGGCTGGCCAGGCTTGGGGTGAAGAATGGGCTTGACGCGTGTTTGCCAGGCTTCGCGAGCTGCTGGCAGGTTTCTTCCGAAGCTTCAAACGTGTCGTGGATATAGAGACTGTCCTTAGCCTTGTCCGCGCGCTCCCGCTTGTTGTGAATGAGAATCTTTTGCGCGAGAAATGCAGCCACGTTTGGAATTCGCACGCGACGCTCTTCAGCGGTCGGATAGCCGTTGGCAGCGGATATCGTTACCTCCCAGGGAGCATGGAGCAGCAACTCCAAATGCCGCAGTTCCTGTACCGCAACTTCCGCGATTGTAGCGGTCTCGTCACGTTTTCCGCCTCGTTTTATGTAGCCGCCGATCAGCGGTGTTAGAAACTCTGCGTAGAAGCCGCTTTATCATTGGCAACGTATTATGCGCGACGGGAGGCTTGGTATCTCTTAAGAGTTCTTCTCGAAAGTCGCTCTCCATCAGCCGATCGCGAAGGTCTGTGTCGGCCAGCGACAACTCGGCTGGAACGGCAACGTCCGTGTCGAATGCTCCTAAAGGTTGGTATTCGAGAGATTGGTGAAAGCATGCAGCCTTATAAAGCCGGTGCGCTCACCCGCCAATGATGGCGACCTCATCGAGCCATGGGTGCAACGCCTCAATCAGGCGTGCAAAATGTTCAGCGTCGGACTGGGGCTGGCACTACGAGTTTCCTTTCAGAAAAGGCGTAAGAACGCGACGTCGGATCTCCTCCGCTTGCGCTGCACCACGCGCCGGATGGGAGCTGACATCCAACCATACCTGCACGACATCAGCGACGGGAACGCCATCCCGCACCACAGAACCCCGGAAGATCGACTCGCGCGATGCAGGACGCCGCACATAGACATCAGGGGAATGTTTGGCGGCTTCGAGTCTGAGCCCAAGGCGACTCAGGGGCTGATTGATCCAGATTTTCCAAGTATAAGTATGGCGGGACACCATGTACGAAACCTACCCCAAGAGCCTGGGCGGCTGAAAACAAGCCAAGACATGCGCGGGGCTGCAGCTTCTCTTCTCCTCCTGGCTGAACTGAATAGGAATGAAGAGCAGTAGACAGCTGTTTTTCACTTCCAGCCTCGAGGGCTTCGCGGGTACCGTCAGCCTGGCTTGCCAGCCTTCTGCCACTACCGCAACGTGCAGCATCAATCCAGGCTCGGTAGCGTTGAACGGCGTCGGTAATGCAACGCTGTCTTTCGATGCCTTACCGCGCAGCTTTCGCCGCGGCTCAATCCTCTCTCGGGACTCGTTTCGGTCCTGGCCTGTGTCTTCATGCTGTTACCCTGGCGCCGAAGCCGCTGGCAGAGGCCGCTACTTTGCGCGTGCGGGCTGGCTGTAGCGATAGGTGCCAGTGGTTGCGGCAGTGGAGTAAGGACTACGGGTTCACCTGGGAGCATCTCCACAGGACACCCTACCGCGGCCGGTTCGTACACTATCAGCATCACCGCCAGCTCAGGCCTACTCACACATCAGCTCACCATTCTGGTGACTGTCCAATAGCACTCCCCAAAGTGTGCAGCGAGCGACATCACAACCATTGCAGTTGCTCATGTGCAGGTCTCAAACTCAACTCTGCGACGGTAGGTTTTCCCGAAGAGTTCCAGCAATGACCAGAGTCGACCGGCGTCATTTGGCTTCAGTTGTGATGATGAAGCGCTCGATGGGTCGTTGTGCGTCGACGAAGGTAAGGCCGGCTTGCTTTTCGAGCGCAGACTTCACGGCGGCGACATCGCCGCGGGGTACGGGCAGCGAGAGTGTGAGTTTCCCGTCAAGCTCGGTTTCGTTCAGGACAGGAATCTTGAGCGTAGTGCCGAATGCCTTGGCGCTTTCGTCCATGCTTGCGTTCATACAGCGAAGGGTGGCGTTCTTGGTGTCGTATCCGGCCACTCCAGGAACTTGAGAAGAATCGAGATGTACCTGAGCGCCCGGCAAGGCCTTGAGGAGGAGCACCTTTTCGGTCTCCGTTTTGCGTTCAATCCCGATACCGGTCGCAGACTTGATAGCGATCAGGACAGCTTCCCTGCGATCCTGGGCAGAAGCTTTGCCGAGGTGTACGTGCAGGTTGTAGAAAGTCTTTTCTGGGAATTCGCCGACGAAGTTCAGCCGATCGGACGGGATGTCTGCACCATAGGCCAAGAGCACCTTCAACGATGCGTTTGTGATATCGATGTTGCCCGAGCCCTCGGGAAAAATGTGGGTTTCAGGATCCGTAGTGCCGGCGGGGAGATCGGCAACAGATACACTGACGCCCATTGCGGTTGGTGTGGCGCAGACGCCATCCCCCACCATACCCTGCTGCTGCATCATGGAGGCGGTGGCAGTCCGGAGCTTTGCGGCAACCGCGGGATCTACGGCGCCACCGAGGGTGACGGGGCGACCCTCAGCGAGTGCCGTGAGCTGCTCTGGGTGGAGCTGCTCGGGCGGGACGGAGGAACTGACGATGCGGCCATTGGGACCAATGACAACGGTCGCAGGTCGCACTTCCACCCCATAGGAGTGGAAGACCTTTCCCTCTGTGTCGAGCCCGATCCAACCGTCGATGGGATGCGTCTTCAGGAACGGCTGAACCGTTGCGGCATCCTGGTCGGCGACGGCCAAGAACACGACTTTGCCGGGATCTGTGGCGGTTCGCAGGCTGTTGAGCACAGGAATCTCAGCCACACAGGGAGCGCACCAGGTAGCCCAGAATTCCAGCACGACGACTTTGCCGTGAAGCGCTGCCAAAGTAGCTGTGGCTCCGGGTGGGGCTTGCAGGAGTTGGTCAAACTGGATGGGCGGTGCGGAGGTGCCGGGTTTAGGCAAGTCCGGGTTCTGGGCAACGGCGGCGACGGACGAGAGAACAAGCAGAAAGCAGGCTAAGCGAATGGGAAAACTCCTTGGCAGCTCGCGTTCAAAGTTTTCGGGCTTGGACTCCGCTGTATACGCAAAGTGAGCGAGCGAGTCAGAATTGGTGAAGGACTCCCGTAATAACCGTGTACTTCGACAGTCTCGAATCGGTCCGAATACGTCTGATTCGTATGCAAAGAGTGATGCTCCGTAGTGCAACCCTGGTGTTTTTGCTCGCCTGTTTCTCCATCCGCGCACAGACAGACTCCAGCATCCCGGCCGATGAGAAGGCACTTGATGCTGCCACAAAAGGTATGTGCCACGCGCAAATCGCTATGCTCGGCGAAAGCGCGACGCACGGAGATGGCCATACGGTCGCCTTTAAGGTGGCGCTGGTAGAGCGACTTGTAGACCAGTGTGGCTTCGACAATGTGTTCTTCGAAGCAAACCACGATGAGTTCATCCACCTGAACGAACGAATCCGAGACAAGCAAAGCGTTACCCCAAAGGAGTTGCTTACGGCCGTTGGTGGAATCTGGAAGTTCGATCGGGAATTTCAGCCACTCGCGCCCTTCCTGCTGTCGCGAGCACAAAGAGGCCAGCTGTATCTCGGAGGCCTCGATGACCAGCTTGGGCAATTCGAGCAGGACTACACCAATGTCGAAATGATCGCCGAATGGACCAACCTGCTTCCGCAGCCAGAACGCCAGAGCTGTAGCACGGCTCTGCACAACCGCTTTTACCTCGAGTACCCCGAGGCTGCACCGTACTCCAGGGAGGACCGCTCGCGAATCAATACCTGCCTTTCTGAAATACAGGCAGCCTCTGCCGCAGGCCCCCCAATGAGTCCGCACAGCGAAGAACGCCTGGAGATGATCTGCGATGCGCAGAGATGGGTGAGCCGAGATTTCACCTCCAACGCTGAGAACATGGTGAACCGAGACCGTTCTATGTTCCAGAACTTCCAATGGCTTCAAAGCCGAACTCCGAGTCGCCACAAAGTCATCGTCTGGGCAGCAACGGTGCACATCGCGAAGCAAGCAAGCCCTTCCTGGGGCGATCACGCGGGTACGAACTTCGGTTCCTTCATTCATCAGAGATACGGCGAGAAAGCCTATTCACTTGGGTTCTCCGCGCTCTCCGGTTCTTACAGACAGGGACAGGATCACTTTCCTGCGATGCCTACCGCACTTCCCGATAGCGTTGAGAGACGCGCGTTGCACAACGGTAGTGACGACGCTCGTTACGTCGCAACACCGGAACTTGCGGCCATGGGCACGAGTCCCGGCGCCTTCTTCATACACTCCTACCAGACACTCACATGGTCGGACTACCTGGACGGCGTGGTTGTCTTTCAGACGGAGCAACCGCCTATCGACACAAGGCCGAAATAGATCGTCCGGGAAGCCGCGTCACGCCTCGTAGTGTGCGGTCAAGCGAGCGAAGTACCTTCATAGCTGCCAAACTAATGACAGCTCTACCGGTAAGCCATGCGCTCGATCTCGTCCTCGGCAACGCCGGCACCGACGATCTGGCGGATCGCCGCTCGTCGCGTCCGGCGGCTATGCCTGCCGCGGTAGGCACCATCTCCACATCGCGCGCAATGCCAACGCGCTGAGCTTCCATCAGTGAAGGTGTAAAAACCCCGAGGCCGCTGATGTAGGTAGGCAGCTTGAAGGGCAAGGGGATCTTGCTGGTGTTGCCGTCTGCCCCGGTGGTCTGGCTGCGAGCACGACAGCGCCCGGGTGCCATACGCAAGGCCATCGCCGTAAATTCTGCGTGTCATCGAGCCAGGCGAGATCGGGCGCGAAAAGCACCTTGTGTTCGGTGGATGAAGCCGACTCCAAGGTCTGGCAGGGAGCGCACGCGGCGACAGGCCCCAGAGCATCGATCCACTTCAGTAGCAGCGTATTGCGAGCGGCTACCGAGGGCGCTGCGGCTACCGGCGGCGTCATGCGCAGCAGCTCTGCGCCCCACGGCTGCTGGCCGGAAGTGACGGCGGCGTGGTGGTATTTGAGAAAGCTCCAGACTTCCGCCAGCGTCGCAAGATTTTCCACCTGCAACGGGGTGAGCGAACCGAGCTGAACGTGCGAGCCGGTAGGAAAGCTCGAATCGCCCGTCGAAGCGACAAGGGGCCTTTGGCGGACGACATGCCAGTTTCCAGTAATATCCAAGATGTCATCACTGTAGATGTTCGTCGTGCGGACGCCGGTTACCTTCACTCCGGACATTCCAAAGACAAGGACGGAGTCCGTGGCTGGTAGCCCCTCGGCGATGGCATCAGGCTTTGAGATCATGTTCGGGTCAAGGAGCTTCCAATCGGATGTCAGATTGTCCAGGTCATCTTTGTGCTTTTTAGTCTCGATCTCGGGTTTGCCGCCAAAGGTTCCTTTTTTGCTGCCATGTTGCTTCTCCTAAGGGTATTGGTACCGCGATTCACTTCGCTTGCGACTTCACCTTACGGTGTAGGGGCTGTCGGCATGAAAATTTCCATGTGTCCTTAAAGCGTCGCAAGCTGAAGCGAACGCAGCGGCGTCCGCTTTGCCGAGAGTTCCGGTCATTTTAAATTCATAGTCGTTCAACGTTGTGATTACGATCTGCGTATTGGAATAGTGGCCAGAAATGACGGCGCCGAGCGGTGATTGTGTGCGGAGGTTCGCTACGAACTGTTCCGGATCCTTGAACGAACCCCGGTAAAGCTCGAAGTGACGCTTCGTACCGCCTGCGTCACACAACTCGCCACTGCCCGCGTAGGTGGTACTCAGCGGAAACCACGAGTGGCGAAGTTCCAAGTGAAGGGCGGCGTTGCCGACGCCGGGTATCGTCTTGGCTGGTGGTTCGCCGTCGTCCGAAAATCGTACGTTGACCAGCCCCACCCAGGAGCCGCTGGGATTGCCGGCTGCCGCATCGACACCGGACCAGCGGTGACTGGCAGCGAGCAAACCGAAGACGACAACTGCAACCAATAAGACAATTGGCAACCAGCCGAAGAACGTTGAAGTTGGTTCCGGAGCGCTCGGAGCAGGATTCATGATTCACCTCATGTTAGCTGCGGGTGGACACCGCTACCCTAGTGAACGTAAGCAAGGCACGTACTCGCAGTCGCCGTGCTGCCTCCCGGCTGCTCTGGCGTCCCACAGCCCTGTCTCGAAGGAGGTGCAGCCATGACGCTATGCAGACTAAACCGCTTCAGTTCTGTGTTCTCGTACTCGTGGTCGCCGTCGTAGCCGGTGTTTCGCTTGGCCGGGCGCAGGACTTAGGTTATACCTTCTTTCCAGACGGGTATGGCGAAGTTGAACAGGCGACCTACATTCTCGCATCGAGCGACAGCAATGAGATTGACACCTTTACAGTGACCGAAAATATGGACTTCACAGGCGAAGACATTGAATACGTCGGCGCCAGAGGAATACTGTATGACGGGAATCATATTGCAGACTTTCCCTCCAGACGACTATGGATACGATGGGGCGGAGGTTGATCCATATGCCAACACCTGCGTCGGCGATGTACATATATACGCTGTACGGCCAGAGCGGCGCCTGTTACTACGATGGCGACGATGATTGCGACTTCTACGCTTTCGATCCGGTAACGGTGACTTCGCAGACCGCAGTGCCGCAGATCACGACGCTTTCCAAGACCTCGGACGTGCAAGGCTCAAGCGGCACCTTCACCGTGCAGGGAAGGGCTCTTGTCGACAACTTCGGGTACTCTGTCGCTAAGATTTACGCCAGCGGCGTGACTGTGAACGTGCAGAACTCTAACCCGTACAACCCGAACAGCGTGGCGGTCCAATGTTCGATAGCCGCGAACGCGCCTTTGGGAGATCAGAATTCTCGATATCCACCAGTTTTGGGGTAGAGCGACTACAGGAAGTTCACCATCACAGCGCCCGCGGCTGTGGTCACCATCGTTTCGCCGTCCGTATGGACCGCCGGTACTAGCTTTACAGCGACAATCATGGGCACAGGCTTCGGCACGCAACCAACTCTGAATCTCTCTGCCATAGGAGTCAGTCCCGCAAGCACAACAGTCGCATCGTCCGGCTCAGGCACACAAACGGTGCAGATACCAGTCACGGTGTCCCCCGACGCACCGAACGAAACGGTGAACATCACTGTGCAGCCGGGCAATGCGGGTAGCAGGTTTTCCGGTACGGGCGGAGGCTCTAGCGGATCGTCTACTGTGGTTGTTCAGGCGGTAACACCGACTCCGCAAAGAATGATGGTGTCGACTTCCGCCGATTCGGTCGGCTGCCAGAACGGAACAGCCATCATCAATGGGGCGAGCGAGACGGACGTCTTTGCAGGACAACAAATGCTGCTCTGCGTAGCTCCCCCACCGCCGCCACTCACAGTTGTTAGCGGTTACTGGTCGTTTGACAACATAGCTGATATCTCCGGCGGGTTCACCAATTCGGCCGGTAACGGCAAACCCTCGGCAGCAAATGACGGTACTGGCGGTGGACAGGAAGCCGCTGACCCCGATCTCACCCGCCAAAATTTAACCTACTACTTTGTCAATCCTGGTACTCGCGAAACCGCAAGCTGCCACTGGACACTAAGCAACAGTGATCCGAATGGTAACAGCAGCTCGGCTGACTTCTTCATTGATGGACCAACTTCGATATCCGCTGTTGCTCAGGAACAACAAACACAGTTACACCGGGACTCGACAAAATACAGCGATATACCAAATGGGCAATCCCCCAGGAGGAGTCACCGGCATCAGTTTCAGTGTCGTAAGCGATCCGCCCACTGCTCCTGCGGGAGCAAATGCCGCTTTCATATGGGTTCAGACGCTTACAGATGTATTCGGCTATCGAGAGCAGAAGCAAAAGGAACGCTGCGCGTCTGTCCAATATTCAGACGCGGTTCTCGACAATATTTATCCATACTTCTCGAAAATTGCAGCTTCTACTTCGGATTCTCCTGGAAGTGCAACTCTAGGAGACCTTCAAACGAAGGCTGCATCGATGGCACGTCCGACAATGAAGATTCTGTACGGTAACCCTATTAGCGCCGGATAGAAATGGTTCTGGCGCACATTTGGTGTGATGAGCTGTTGTGTTCCCGCGGGTGTGTTTGGAGTGAGCATTTTTAGCCGTTCTGAAGGACACGCAGGCGTAGCAGCTCGAAGCCGGCGCGACCGTACATCTGGCGCTTGATGAGCTTGAGCCGATGGACCTGCCCTTCTACCTGGCCTTGAACAGGCGGTAGTGCGGTGTAATCGCGCGGCACAACGCTTCACTCAGGTTGCGCAACAGATGCCAGCGGTCCGCAACCTGCTCCGCTTGAGGAGCCGCCCTGCGTGCGGCTTCGGCGTAAGTCCCGCCCCGGTCACGTCTGATGATCTCTGTCCCTGGATGTTGCCGGAGCCACGCAGCCACCCTGTTCGCGTCGCGATCAGGGAGCAGGTCGACCACCTTGCGCGTCTCGAAGTCACACAGGATCGTGCCGTAGCGATGACCCTTGCGCCAAGCCCAGTCGTCGATGCCCAGCACGCGCGGAGCCTGAACGAGAGGGGCAGGCCGGCGATGATGAAGCCTGCGCAGCAGCGTCGAGCGACTCGCGAGCAGCCCCAGACGCTCAGCTAATCTCGTTCCCGCTCGGCCGCCCAAGGCAAGCGTAAGGCAGCGGAGTGCTTCGCCCGACCGACAGCTTCTTCGACCATAGCGTGCTACGGTGCCCGGCAGCGGCTCCGTGAAAACCTTGCGCTGGCAACCCGGCTCCACGCAGAAGAACCTTCGAGTCTGCAGATGAATTACGCCCGCAACGCCATGCCAAGGCAGGTCGGCCAAACGTCGAACGTATCTGCTATGCACCTTCTGAGTGGGCGTCCCGCATCGCGGCCACTGGGCCCAGACACGACACGTCTTCAACCGCATTTCGATCGCACCCGCAACACGGCCAAGGCTGACCAACTCGACTTCGGCAATATCAGGGACCAGCGTTCCTTGACGCATAGGCGGGGAACGAGATCGCCAGAGCTACCTCTGTCTTACGCCTCAACGCCGTCGCTGGGAAGAATCACCGAATGTGCGCCAGAACCATCCCTATCGGGCGCCAACAGCGAAGTGTAAGCGCAAAGCTAAATCAATTTGGTTCCAACAGAACATCATTTCTGTTCCGCTCGCGGGATCATTGTCTGTTCACCCTTCACCGCCTCCGTGCTCTATCGTCAGACGCGACCCGGTAGCCTTCGAGAGCTCAGCCATGGCAACTGCGCGCGCAGGCAACTTCCTCCAACGCGCCCTATTGCGCTGCTTCCTTGACAGCCCTAGCTGATAATCTAAGTGGTGACTGCAAACGCTCGCTTGAGCGCCGTGTTCCATGACTGAGAAAAGGCTATCGACAGCGGTGCCTGCGATACGGAACGATCAAACCCGTGGAATGCTCCCGGTACAAGCTGCAGCTCGGTTGGCACTCCCGACTGAAGAAGGCGGCGCGCAAACTCAAGGTCTTCGCTGGCGAACAAGTCGATAGATCCCACGCCTACCCAGGCTGGCGGAAGCCGGGAGAGATCTCCAATGCGGGCGGGGACCAGATTAGGCGTTACCCCTCCCCCCGACCCGGCCGGTACCCCGAG
>CALMON010000041.1 GCA_937871785.1 uncultured Granulicella sp. | reverse complement strand
GTGAAAACCCCGAGGAGTTCGTCGACGCTCACCGCCTCGGGTTCTGAAGCAGGCGACCAGTCCTTTACTTGTCCAGGCATGAGTCCGCCTACGTAGCGGCTGGCAAATTGAAGCTCGCCGGCCTCTCGAAGCGACATGTCGGAAAAACTCGCCTCTACGTCTGACCTGGAGGCCTTGATCCATTCAGCAGCGTGCACAGCTGTTACTTCCGGCACAGTCAGTCCCATCCACGCCGCGATGAGTGAACCGAGCATATCGTTCACCAATACTCGGCGATGTTGAGGGTTGTTTTGGAACTTCACTACCCAGAGCCGGTTTTTTTCATCTGAGATCAAAAGGCTTCTGGCACCACCGGCCATGCGCCTGAATACCAGCGAGATAACTGGATACGCAGCAGGAGAAGCCCCCACTTGGCAATGTTGATGTAATTGGGATTCGGACACTGTATGGTCGTGGAAGCTGCTCAGGAGCGACGTGTAAATACATCTTTGTTATAAGGATCAGTTCTCGGCTCTGCTGACAGGCACTCCTGCCGCTGGGATGTCCAAGGTTATACTTCGGCCGCACTTCTTGGCGCTTGCCGACAGGATGATCCGAAGCGACCGTGCCGTCCTGCCCTGCTTGCCGATGACCTTCGCCATATCTGATGCGGCGCAATGCAGAGTGATAGCGCTACTCATTGCAGTGTGTGTGGCCACAACTCGGATTTCGCTTGGCTTGTCAACCAATGACTGAGCGATGATGGTAAAACCAACGAGTAGCTCTGCAATCGGATTTTCCTGAGCAATCATCACGAAATGATATACCCTCGCGGATCTCCCTAGCACGCTCTCCATGCCTCTAAAACCGGCGTACCCTGCCGACCACGATCACAACCGAACGAGTGGATTCTGAATACGCTAATGTGGAGCCTTCGATATATAGACTAGCCGAATAAGAGATCTATCGAAAGAACAGGATCGGAATCCGATGCCAAAGTCATGCTGCTGCTGGGCAAGTTCGGGTGAGCCTATTTTCTTAGCCGCAGTGAACTCTTGGGCTGGCGCTGATGAGCCGGTGTACGAGGTGAGGTTGATTTCTGTGAAGCGCATTGGAAAAGCTTCTGAGTGAGGCCATCGCCTGGCCGAGTCGTCGTTCATCATCCGCAGCACCAGCAGGTCCAGCCACAGGCTGATCAGCGGACGCATCCGCTCCCGCATCGTCGGCTTCGACGTTAGGAACACCAAGCCCTTTGCTCCTTCGCCCACTCGACCGTGTTCTAACGCTGCGTCGCCTCCGACTCCTTCGGCAGCAGCTTGAACGCATTCGCCACCATGTTCAGCGACCCCAGAACGCCCGACCGTACTTCGCCGCGCCCATGTCGATCATCGCCGCAAGCTCCGTCCCTTCGACCCGCCTGTCGATCTCCTCCGCGTTCGACATCCAGTACGTCAGCTCTCGCGGCGTCGGCTTCAGGTTCAGCAGGTGAGCGAAGATTTTGCGCGGAGCCTCCACGACGAACCGGTTCTCCCGCCCCTGGTCCGGGAACAGGCTGGCCGCTAAGGTAAGGGCCTCGGCCTCGTGCGGAACCTTGTCGCCTGGGCTCCAGAACGGGCATCGCGCATCCATCGGGTTCAGGATCACGTGGCCCCGCGCTGCGTTGTAGAACTGCGGCAGGTACTCCATCGCCGGGTCGTGCACGATAGCCGCCTCGCCACGTTTCCATATCTGCGACAGCAGCTGTCTTATAGCTGCGCTTTTGCCGGCGTCCGAGTCGCCCACGATCAGGAAGTGCATCGCCTCCCGTTCACGTGGAACCCTCGCCCAGCGGCTCAGGTCTTTATGGAACGTCTTATCCCACCAGCCGGTCTCCTCATTGACGAACGACCGCCGTTCGGCAGCGTCGTCGTCAGCAGGTTCGACTTGCCCAGCTTCGCATTGAACTTCGAAGTCGTCACCAACTCCGGCCTCCGCAGCCGGCAGCCATGCTTCCAGATCATCCGCCGCGCCCGGTCCTTCAGAACCGCCATGAACAGGCTCAACACGAAGAACGCCAGCGCCCCGTACACCGGAACCCGGTAGAACTCCCAGCCCGTCAGCTCCGCGTACACCACGTTCCCCAGCAGCCGATGCAGCGCCCGGTCGTTGAACGTCCCCGTCACTCACTGCAACCGTAGGATGCACAGCTTCGCCCCCGCCTCGGTCAGCCGCCAGCCCTGCTGCTCGTCCGGTCCGGTCACCGGCTCCACCTGGTCGTCCTTCAGGAAAACGCTTCCTTCCTTGCCGTCCCGGTCCTTGGCCCCGTCATTCCTTCGAGCAGCGTGTACTTCGACACCGCCCGCGCCGAAGTCTGCGCACGCGCTCCGTTCTTCAGGTAGTCCTTCCAGTACAGACCCTCCGCCACCGTCTGCATCGCGGCGAACACCAGCGTCGTCCAGCAACGCCGCGACAGTCCACACCGGCCTCCGGCTCGGCCATGCCTTCGCATACTCTTTCCGTCCCCACTCCGCCATCTCAGTCCGCCTCTGCCACTTCCGCTACGGCGGTCGGTTCCGGTTCCATTCGCGGGGCAGGCCCCGGCTCCGGCACGGTCGCAACGACCGCCCGAACAGCCGTCAGCCGCTCCATCGCTCGTTTCGCTTTGTCGCCATCCGCACGCCCGATCAGCTCCCCATCTGCTCCGGCGTCACCGGCTTGCCGTTCGTAAGCGAGAACATCAGGTTCAGGAAGATCGTCCGCAGGGCCAACACCTCGCCCAGCAGAACCTCGTCCGCCGCCCCGTCGTCCGCCCTCGGCTCCAGCAGCTCCGCCCGGACCCACTCCGACAACGTCAGCTTCCGCGCACGCGCACGGACCTCCAACGCCGCGAACTCCTCTTCGCTGACCTTGGTGCCGACAGATTTTGTACGTAGTGGCGGCTTCACAACGCACCGCCTGGGATGTGT